>JAEZQV010000404.1 GCA_023441125.1 Bacillota bacterium | reverse complement strand
CTGTCCGTTTATCCCGATATTTATGGGTATGGCAACATAACAATTGCGGATATAAGAAAGCGGCTGACTGCTTTTCGTATAAACGCGCTGATTGGCGACGAGTTTTTGCAAAAGCTGCTTAATGAGCCCGGTGACCGCCAGATTGCACTTGCCAGTCAGTTTAAAATTTCCGTTAACGGCGCACTGCTGGGTGAAAGCGGACTGCTGGTCAGGAATGTGCAATATATTCCGGTCTTGGCGGTTGCTCAGGCATTAAAGCAGAAAATCGTCTGGGATGATAAAACAAGGACTGTCTGCTATGGCGCTGCCAGTGTGCCTGGTATAGTCAGTAACGGTGTCGTCTATGTGTCGCTAGCGGATGCCAGCCAGATATTTATAGCTGAACAAAATTGGAAAGCCGCTGAAAATCGTTTGGCCTTTAGCACATTAGCTGCTTTTTTAAATGAAAAACCGATATATCTTGAAATAAATAAACTCCAGGGAATATTGGCTGTATCGGTTTGGTCACTGACTGACGCCCTGGAGCGAAAAGTGACTTGGAATGAAGCAACACAAACCCTGACGCTGCTGGATAAAGGGAAAAGTGTAAAAGTACCGGTTGGCGTGATCGGTAAAAATCCATATATTAAAATAACCGATATAAATCAGTATTTTGATGTCTATGTGTATTGGAACGAGGAAGCCAAGACGCTGGAGCTTACTTCCTGAGACAAGGTAGGATTGCTGCCGGTATTCGCTTCGCCGGACGGACAAAAGCAATGTCCGCGGCACAGCGCGAATACAATGGCAGCAGTCTGTTTTTTTACCCCAAAGCAAGTAGCACGCCGGCAGGTAAGGCAACTCCCGGCTTTTGCCGCTATTAGCTTTGCGTTTACTATATTTTAAAAACTATTACATAAGCTTGGCAAGTATTTAAGAAAATAGGAGCAGGGATTTTGGCTTTTATAGCAAATAAAAATAGATTGGACAATAATTGGAATGTAAGGTGGTGGGCTTGTGCCCCAAAGATTTATTATTATTGACGGCAGCAGTTTGGTGCATCGTGCGTTTCACGCGCTGCCAATGCTGCGTACGGCCGGCGGTTTGTATACCAATGCTGTTTATGGCTTTACGACGATGCTTGTAAGGCTGCTTGCCGACTATAAGCCGGATTTTCTGGCCGTGGCTTTTGATAAAGGCCGGGTAACGTTTCGTACAGAAACATACCAGCAATATAAGGCGCAGCGTCAGTCTACGCCTGGCGAACTCTCTGAACAGTTTCCGTTAATCCGTGAGTTGCTGCAGGCATTTGGCATAAATACAATTGAAGAACAAGGCTATGAAGCTGATGATATTATTGGCACACTGGCGGAAAAAGCATCCGGGCAGGGCTATGAAGTTCTTATTGTGACCGGTGACCGCGACGCCCTCCAGCTTATCGGCGCCAATACCAAGGTTTTGCTTACCCGCAAAGGAATTTCGGAAATGGAACCGGTGGATGTTGCCGCCCTGAAAGAAAAATATGGTTTGGCTCCCGCGCAAATTATCGATCTCAAAGGTCTGATGGGGGACACTTCGGATAACATCCCCGGCGTACCCGGTATTGGTGAAAAAACAGCAGGCAAGCTGCTGGCCCAATTTGGTTCACTGGAAAATGTATTAGCCAATATAGAAAATGTAGCCGGCAAAAAAATCCAGGAGAACCTTCGGCAGTACAGTGAACAGGCCGTTTTATCCAAAAAACTGGCCACCATTGTACGCGATATGGCGCTTGAGTTTATTCCGGAGAAATTTGGCATTCAGCCTGAGAGACAGGCTATCAAAGAACTATTTGCCAAGTTTGAATTTAAAACCATGTTGAGTAAAGTAGATACTTTATTTCCGGGGAGCGGCGAGCCGGTATTAGCAGAAGGCAAGCAGGCACAGTTACTGCTTAAACCGCCGGTTATTGCCGGCAGTACGGCTGAGATTGCCGCTCTGCACGCCGAAGCCAGACGAGTAGGCGCCATAAGCTGTTACCTGTTGTCGGCAGGTCATTCTCCTTTAGCCGCCGTATTGGGCCTGGCTGTAACCTGTGCCGATAAAACGGTTTATATTCCGGCAGAGGCCGAGGGCTGGGACGCAGTATTTGCTTTACTGGCCGATAATAATATTACGCTAATAACCTATGATTCTAAGAAACTGTACAATGCCTGCCGGCTCCAGGGCAGGTCGGTCGGAACAACAATAACCGATATTCTGGTTGCCGCTTATTTGCTTGAACCTACGGCTGCGGCTTATCCGCTGGCTGTTTTGTCAGAAAAATATTTAGGCCAAGCCGTTTCCCTGCCGGAGGGGGATAAACAGTTTACCGCCAGACCGGAATTTGCCTGCTGGGCCAGTGCGCTCACCGGTCAATTAAGGGAAGCGCTGATGGCACAATTGGCGAAGAGTGAGCTTGATAAGTTGTTTGAGCAGATTGAAATGCCGCTGATCAAAGTTTTGTCCGCGATGGAGGTCACCGGCATCAAGGTTGATAAAAGGTATTTACAAGAGATGGCAATCGATATCGCCGGCAAAGTCGAGCAACTGGTCAGTGAAATCTATGGTTTGGCCGGCGAAGAATTCAATGTTAACTCAACCAAGCAATTAGGAGTAATTTTATTCGAAAAATTAAAGCTGCCGATTATTAAAAAAACCAAAACCGGTTACTCTACTGACGCAGAGGTATTGGAAAAACTGGCCGGTGAGCATCCGTTGATTGATAAATTATTGGAATACCGTCTGCTTACCAAACTGAAGTCAACTTATCTCGACGGCCTGGAAGGTCTAATCCATCCTGAATCAGGCCGCATTCACACCACATTTAATCAAATGGTTACGGCCACAGGCCGGCTGAGCAGCTCGGAGCCTAACCTGCAGAATATTCCCATCCGTTCAGATATTGGCCGGAGAATCCGGGAATTATTTGTTCCCGGTGAAGGGTATCAATATATTATGTCGGCCGATTATTCACAAATTGAACTTAGAGTACTGGCCCACATGGCCGGTGATGCCAGTCTGCTGGATGCTTTCCGCCACAATCAGGATATTCATACCCGGACGGCGGCTGAAGTTTTCGGTGTAACTATGGCAGATGTCACGGCGGAAATGCGGGCCCGCGCCAAGGCTGTGAATTTTGGTATTGTATACGGGATCAGTGATTATGGTCTGGCACGGGATATCGGCGTCAGCCGTAAGGAAGCCGGGCTTTATATTGACAGTTACTTTGCCAAATATCAAGGTGTGAAACGGTATATCGATGAAGTTGTCGCCAGTGCTCACCGGGAAGGGTATGTAACAACCCTGTTTGGCAGGCGGCGGCATCTGCCTGATATTAATAGCAGTAATTTCAATCAACGGTCCTTTGCTGAACGTACGGCGATGAACACGCCGATTCAGGGTGCTGCAGCCGATATCATTAAAATTGCCATGAACCGGGTTTACGACGCGCTGACGACGAACGGCCTGCGCAGCAGGCTGCTATTGCAGGTGCATGACGAATTGGTGCTGGAGGTAACGGCTGATGAGCTGGCAATTGTTGCGACGCTTGTCAAACAGGCTATGGAACAGGCTGTGGAACTGAATGTGCCGCTGTTAGCCGAAGTAAAGACTGGCGGTAATTGGGCGGAAGCTAAATAAAAAGGGGTGCAGTTATGCCGGAAATGCCTGAAGTGGAAACAATCCGCCGGACTTTAAGCGGCAGAGTAGAGGGGCGAAAAATTGCCCGCGTCGACATAGGCTTGTCCCGCCTGATTAAGTGGCCGACCGCTGCGGAATTTCAGGCGATGATTACCGAGCGGGAAATTGTAAGACTGGACCGGCGGGGCAAATATCTGCTTTTTTATCTCGACAACCAACTTGTGTTTATCATTCACCTGCGGATGACCGGGCGTATATATTATGTTACGCCGGGTACTGCCTTTGATAAATTTACCCATATCGTATTCCGGTTTGATAACGGCGACGCTTTGGTGTACGCCGATCCCCGTACTTTGGGAACACTATATCTAATGCCGCAGAATGAATTGTGGCGAATTGCCGGGTTGGCCACAATGGGGCCTGAGCCGCTGTCGGACGAGTTTACGCAGGAATATTTCGCCGATATGCTAAGCAAACGGCAGGCTACCATTAAATCCATACTGCTCAATCAAAAGCTCATCGGCGGACTTGGCAATATATATGTAGATGAAGCGCTGGCTATTGCCGGTATTGACCCGGAAAGACGGGCCAACAGCATTAATAAAACGGAAGTAAAATACCTTTTCCAGGCGGTTAATCAGGTTATTGCCGACGGAATTGCCCATGGCGGCACAACGTTCCGGGATTACCGCGACGGCAGGGGGCAAAGCGGCAGCCATCAACACCACCTGCAGGTATATGGGCGGGCCAATCAGCCTTGTCAGCGCTGCGGCGCCATCATTGCCCGCAAAGAGGTAGCCGGGCGTGGCACGCACTATTGCCCCAATTGCCAAAAATAACCGGAGGATCGATATATGGTTGTGGTTGGACTGACAGGTGGTATTGCCAGTGGCAAAAGCATGGTGAGCGATATGCTCAGCGCGCTAGGAGCATTGATTATTGATACCGACAAGCTTTCACGGGAAGTTACGCTTCCCGGCAAACCTGCATGGCAGGAGATCGTCGACAGATTTGGCAAAGAAATTCTGGATGCCGACAGTCAAATCAACCGTAAATGTCTGGGCCAAATCGTCTTTGCCGACAGTCAGGCCCGTGCCGTATTAGAGCGAATTACCCACCCGCGTATTGAAGCGGAAGTAATGGCTGTTATTAACAATGCTAAATGGCGCGGTTGCGCAAGCGTTGTTCTGGATGCGCCGCTATTGATTGAAGCGGGCTGGCAGAATAAAGTGGATGTTGTGTGGGTTGTTTTTGTGGATGAACAGACTCAACTTGACAGGCTTATGCTACGGGATAACATTAGTTATGAGGACGCCATGGCCAGAATAAATGCCCAGCTTTCTTTAGCGGAAAAACTTAAATATGCCGATGTAGTCATTGATAACAGCGCCTCGCAAGAACAGACCCGTAAGCAGGTAATTCGGGCCTGGAACACCCTGAGTGCTGTAACCTCGCAATATAAATAGCGGTATTTTTTCTATCAGCTAAACATAGTTTATACAGTGAATTTTATAACGGAGTGATATAATTGCGTATCTGGACTTGGTTGAAAGTCCTGATCATCGGTCTTTTGTTATCTGCCACTGGGATTTATAATATATTCAACAGTGATTGGTTTCAAAAAAAATATGTATATCCGTTTTTATATCAGGAAGCGATATATACCTATGCATTAGAACGTGATCTAGACCCCTATCTGGTTGCCGGAGTCATTAGAGCTGAGAGTAAATTTATCAGTGAAGCCCGCTCGCCCAAAGGCGCACTGGGCTTAATGCAGATTATGCCTGAGACGGGACACTGGATTGCCGAGCAGACAAACCATAAGGAATTTACTACAGCAGAACTGCTGGACCCGGACATCAACATCCGGTTTGGAACCTGGTACCTGGCCTCTTTAAACAAAGAATTTGCCGGTAATGAGGTGCTGATCTTAGCAGCTTATAACGGCGGCAGGGGAAATGTTAAACAATGGATGCAGCGATATGGTTGGTCGGCCGATTTTGCTGAAGTTGAACAGATTCCGTTTCGGGAAACTAAGGAATATGTTGAAAAAGTGCTGTATAATAAGAAGCGCTATCAGGAATTGTACGGGAGATAATTACAATAGGCAACGAGGAGAATTTACGATACATGCGCAAGTTAATAATACTTTGTTTGGTGCTCCTGACTGCTTTTATTGCAGGCTGCAGCTCAAAGGATGAAACTGCGCCGCCAGACAAAAAGAAGGCGGCGATTCAGCAGGGAGGACAGCTCAAATATGGCAGTTTACAAGAGCCCAATACCCTCAATCCGCTTCTTTCCGATCTGCTGGCAACGGCTGAAGTTGGCAGAATGGTTTTTAGCGGTCTGGTCATTACCGGTGAAAAAGGAGAGTGGCTTCCCGATCTGGCAGTGGCTGTGCCAACGTCGGCCAACGGCGGAGTATCACCCGACGGTCTTAAAGTCACCTATCATTTGCGGCAGGGAGTAACCTGGCATGACGGTATACCCTTTACAGCGGAAGATGTCAAGTTTACCTGGCAGCTTATTATGAACCGTAAAGTAAATGTGGTATCACGGGAAGGGTATGATCGGATCAGCGCCGTTGACACGCCGGACCCCTATACGGTTGTTATTACCTTTAAAGAGTACTACGCACCCTATCTGACCCTGTTTTCCACGATTTTACCCAAACATAAGCTGGACAATAGCGGCGATGTTAATAAAGCTGCCTTTAACCGGGCGCCGATAGGCACCGGCCCCTTTAAATTTAAGAACTGGCAGGTTGCGGAAGCTATTGTGCTTGAGGCCAATCCCAACTATTACCGGGGAAAGCCGGTCCTGGACGGCATAGTCTATAAAATCATCCCTGATGCCAGTTTGCTGCTAACGCAACTGAAATCAGGCGAACTCGACATTGTCGGTAATATCGCTTTTTCATTTTTGGAGCAGATAAAGGCAATTGACGGTATCCGCACTGTAATTTCACCCACCATGGTGTGGGAGCACATGGATTTTAATCTTGACAATACTTTGTTTCAGGATGTGCGTGTACGTAAAGCCATTGCCAGTGCCATCGACCGTCAGGCGATTGTGGGTAATGTGCTCAAAGGTGCCGCCAGTCCTGCTTACGGTGACCAGTCCCCGTTATCGTGGGCTTACAATCCCATGCAGCAGCCACCGGCCAGGGATCTTAATGCGGCGCGTGAACTGTTGACGCAGGCCGGTTGGGTACCGGGTCCGGATGGAATCATGATGAAGGATAATAAAAAACTGGCCTTTTCACTTACCGTTCCAACCGGCAATAAGCAACGGGAACAGACGGCCCAGAAGATTGCCGAGCAGCTAAAAGAGGCCGGTATTGCAGTAGAAGTGCGACCGGTGGAAGCAACTCAGTTTTTCAGTGAGATTTTAAAGAGCAGACGCTTTGAAACAGCCATATACGCCTGGGTAGCCGGGGTTGATCCTGATAATAAAAACCTGTGGCATTCCCGCAAAATTCCCAGTCCGGCCAATGCCTTTGACGGGCAGAATTATCCGGGCTGGCGCAATCCGGAAGTTGATAAATTGGCGGACCTTGGTGCCAAAACCGTCGATGTTGCCGCCAGAAAAGATATCTATTTTCGCATTCAGGACCTGATCCGGGAAGATTGTCCGGTCGTACCATTATACTTCCGGGGTAATATTGACGCGGTAAAAATATCGGTAGCCAATTACCAGCCGAACTCCGTACCGGCGGGCAACCTCTGGAACGTATGGCAATGGGGCTTTACCGCCAGTAAATAACTTGAAAGATTTAGCTTGACGATTAGCTAATGTTATGATAATATACATTATGTTGCGTAAGCGTGACATAAGTATATGCGGTCGTGGCGGAACGGCAGACGCGCTAGCCTCAGGAGCTAGTGGGGGCAACCTCGTGGTGGTTCAAATCCACTCGACCGCACCACCTTAAGCTAAAATAAGCAGATAAGCAGAGAACCATATTGTCGCGAGCTGAAAAGCGAAGCGGGAATATGAGTGAATCGCTTAGTTCTGAGCGGAGCGAAGAACCTCCTAAAAAAAGCAACACCTAATGTCCCGCAAAACTCGCAAACCTGTAACATTATACTTGACGAAGCCGGGATATTTAGCGTATAATTGCTATTGGTAAATAACATAACATGCGGTCGTGGCGGAACGGCAGACGCGCTAGCCTCAGGAGCTAGTGGGGGCAACCTCGTGGTGGTTCAAATCCACTCGACCGCACCATTTATAAGCAGAGAGCTAAGTTTTTAGGAGCGAGAGCGACACGGA
>JAEZQV010000357.1 GCA_023441125.1 Bacillota bacterium | reverse complement strand
TGACAGCGATCAGCACACCGCCCGGCTTGACCGCCAGGCAGGCATTCTCAATGGCCTTGGAGGCCTGATAGAAATTTATGTCTTTGGGATAGCCGCCGGCCGAGGCGATGACAATATCAGCCGGTTCGTCCAGCGGTACGCTGGCTATTTCTTCAACCAGACGGCAGCCGGCCAACCAGGCTTCCTGCCAGTGCCCGGCAACAAAAGCAGCAAAATCGCCTTCGCCGGTAAAGACGGCATTGAGCAAAAATGCGGGGTTGATCATGGCGGCGATCTCCATCATATCCCCGTGCATATCATTGGTAGCCAGGTTACCCTGACGGCATGCGGGGTTGAGGCCCCGGCCCGCTTCCGGACTCAGGCATAAGCGGTGGTTGGCCTGAATAGTGGCATAACCGGCCACCCCGGGCAGGATGGCTTTACGGCCGCCGCCAAAGCCGGCCATGGAATGATAGGTTATGCCCCCGGTCAGAATGACTTTGGCGGCAGTGGCCACGTAACGGTTAATATGGACCGCCGTGCCCCGGCTGGTACGGCCGACCGGCACAAATTCAGCACTGTCAGGCGCATAGCTTTGGGCGATTGTAAGCCGGTTAACCACTTCCTGACCATACGTCAGGATATTCTCCTCGGGCGTATGGCGCCGGTGCGCCCCCAGCGCCACTACCAGCATAATATTGCTGTCCGCCACGCCGGCGGCATTCAGTTCGTCCAGCAGCACCGGCAGAAACAAATCGTGCCGCACCCACTGCCGGGTGATATCGGCGGCAATAATAACAACCTTATCCTGCGGTTCTACGATTTGGCCTAGCGGCGGCGTACCGCACGGATTACTGAGGGCAGACCGCACTGCCGCGGGAATATCCTGGATGGCCGGAGTTTCCTGGCTGGCCAGGATGCCGGTCAGCCGTTTCTCCGGCACATTGACAGTCTGTTCCTGCAGTCCAAACGGTAACGAAATCTGTATTGTCATACCTGTCTCCCCACAAAATGGTAATTTATTCTTTCTATCTATTCTCCTTTTTTTGCTTTTATCCTTTTTTTCGCTAAAGCATAATAGCAAACAGCAAGGACCGCTCACCGGCAGTCCTTGCTGTTTGTTCTTTTTATTAGTCGTCGCAATTTTTATCTATTTTTTCTGGCCGGGCATAGGGTATGGTCAGTAAACCACAAACACTTGCCCCGCTTATCGCCACAGCCAAGGCACTGGTTTACAGCTTCCCCCTTAATCACATGATTGGCAAATTCCGGATCAGCCAACATGCCCCTGCCGATACCCGCAAAATCTACATAATCATTTTCAATTAAAAAGCGAACCTGTGCTTCGGTGCGAATTTGATTGACTGCTATAACGGGAATATTTACTGCTTTTTTAATTTTACAGCCACTGTAGGTCATCGGACTGCATTGGAAATCCGCCGGAACAGCAGATGCGGGAGGCTCCATGCCAAAAGAAATGTGCAGCAGATCAATACCAGCTGCTGCAAAGGCTTGTGCTACTTCAATGCCATCCTGGCTTTCCGGCAAATACTCGCCCATGCGCAGACTGACAATAAATTTTTCCTGAGTATTGTTCCGAATTGCCGGTAGTAATTCGGTCAGAACTCTCGTTCGATTGGCAACATCGCCGCCGTATTGGTCTGTCCGCCGGTTGTAAGCCGCATCAAGAAACTTGCATAAGGCAAAACCGTGCGCAAAATGATATTCAACACCGTCAAAGCCCATTTCACAGGCAGCAATAGCGGCCTGTTTCATATCCAGCTGCATCGCATGAATTTCCGCAGTGGCTAACTGGTTTATGTCCATATCGCCGCAGGAAAGTTGCAGCATTATTATTGCACCATGGGCATGGCAATTACTGACTATCTGCTTTAAAGCAGTAATATTATCAGGTGACCACATATTTGTTGAAGTTACGGCGCCGATTACGCGGGTGGCCTGCACAATGATAAGACCGGCACCGCCGATTGCCCGTTCTGTATAGTGTGCAATGTGCTGCTGGCCATAATAGGAGCCGTTATCGCCGTGAAAGGAGAAAGTAACCATCGGCGCCATTACAATCCGGTTTTTAACACGATTTCCCCGAACTACTAATTCGTCTGTTATCTTAGCCATCTTATTACCTCGCTTGTTTGAAGTATTTCATTAATAAGGTCCAGCCCTTTAGGCAGAACATTTGCCCGCCTTGCCATGAGTCCACAGCGCTCTATAGAAATAATATCCTGAAAGCAAAATAATAACGGTTGCGCCGGCAAACAGTACGGAAAATCCCATTATTTCAGCGACAACGCCAAGTACCGAAGCGCCGAGGGCATTGCCCACATCACCGGCGGCAGCGATTACACTTAGGGCCGAACCCTTGTTGGCCGGACTCACCTTGTCAACAACGTAGGCAGCCAGTGTCGGATAGATAGTACCGAAGCCAAAGCCAATCAAAGCGCCCGCCAGAATAAATGTAAATACGGAGGGATAAATCGCCAGCAGGCCTGTGCTCAGCGCATTGATGCCGCTGGCATAAACAGCCGTCCGTTCCGGGTTCCCCAGCCGGTTGATTTGATGCACCATCGCCCGGGCCAATACCACGGCCGCACTAAAGGCAATAAAGAAAACCGAATAGGCCGCAATGTTATGGCTAAGTGCTAACAGGGGCACGAAGGTAAAGGCCGTACCCAGGGCAAAATTAGAGCCAAACAGACAGACCGCCGGCGCAATTACCTCTTTCGCCTGCCAAACCGCACCGAAAGGGCTCCGCTGCCCCTTACTGTAACGAAACATTTCGTCTTTACTGCGCAGCCACATAAGGCTGGTTGCCACACCGCTACTGGCCAAACCAAGATAGATTAGGCTAAAAAATCCGTAGCCGGCGAAAATCATCGACCCGATACTGGTAGCTATGCCCATGCCAATCATGGTACATAGAGAAAAATAAGCAATCGCGGCCGCAGTGTTCTCCGCCTTTTCCACCCCACTGGCGAAAGTGATTGAGCCTGTTCCGTAAAAAGCCAGGGCGATTCCCTGATAAAACCGGAGCAAGAGATACTGCCAAAAACCGGTTGCCCAGAGAAATGCCGCCAAACCAACTGCCGTCAACACCTGGCCGACAAGAGTGACCGCCCTGCTGCCTTTCCTGTCTACACTGATTCCCGTCCAGGGCCGCACCACCAAAGCGCCAAGCGAAATAACCCCCATAATTAACCCGATTTGGGATTCACTCATTCCCTGCATTTTTAAGTAAACAGGCAAGACCGGCGCCAGCAGAGTTGTGCTAAACACACTTAAAAGCTGAACAACAGCAATAACTTGAAATTGTTGATTCGTTAACAAATGCAATAATATTGACATAACAGCACCTTCATTTTGAGCAGGCAAACCAAAGAATTGACTTAGCTAACCTCGCACTTAGATACAAACAGCATCTCAAATTTCATATGTTTGCTAGTTATATTTTAAAGCCATTTACCGCCGTCTGCAAATTTTTCGCCAAATTGGCCAATGCTTGACTGGCAGCTGCGATCTCTTCCATTGCAGCTAACTGTTCTTCTGCTGCTGCCGAAACTCCCTGCGATTCACTGGCTGATTTTTGCCCCAGCGTATCAATTCTTTGTATGGAACTTACAATCTGTTGGCTTGCTGACGCCATTTGCTGTATGGAAGCCAAAATTCCGTTCACTTCCTGAGCTACATGCTCTACCAAATCGGCGATTTTTCTAAATGCTTCACCGGCATGAGTGACAACTTCAGTACCGTTTTTGACTTCCCGTGTACCATTATCCATAGCCTTAACAGCTTGATCGGTATCTTTTTGAATTTCACCGATCAAATCAGCAATCTTTTTCGCTGCATCTTGAGATTGCTCAGCTAATTTTCGAACCTCCTCAGCTACTACCGCAAAGCCCCGGCCTTGTTCGCCTGCACGCGCAGCCTCTATCGCCGCATTCAGCGCTAAAAGATCCGTCTGTCCGGCTATACTTGCAATTGTATCTACGATTTGACCAATTTCTTTAGAGCGTTCGCCTAGTTTAGCAACAACTTGCGCAGATTTTGTGACAGTTACTTCCAGCTGAGTGATTTGTTCAACAGCCTGCATTGCTGTTTCATCACCATTTTTAGCCTCTTGCGTGACGTTTGCGGTATGACCGGCAACCGCACTGGCATTAGCCGCGATTTGTTGCATACTGGCTGACATATGTTCTACAATAGCCGTAGTCTCGTTAGCAGATTCATTTGCTCGGTTGCACTTTGCGCCACTGCCGTAATGGCTGCAGCAATCTGATTAGCTGCTTGCGCCGATTGTTCCGAGCTTGCCGTCAATTCCTGCGAGGAAGCCGCTACTTGTTCCGTAGCACCTTGTACTTGCCGGATTAATGCCCGCAGATTCTGCGCCATCTGTTCAAAACTACGTCCTAATCGTCCAATTTCATCATTAGCTTCAATATTTACTTTGGTCTGTGATAAATCCCCGACAGCAATACGCTTGACTGATTGTTCCAAAGCCTGAATTGGTTTCGCAATGCGCCGTGCATACCAAACAATGAACATTCCGGCTACAATTAACATAACTATCGTTGTAACAAGAGATATTATCGTAAAAGAAGACACTACCCCGGTAACCTCTGTCAGCGGAACGCTCAGTGATAACGACCAGCTGCTTCCCGGTATCGGCGCAAAAGCTGCCATCTTTTTAACTCCCTGATAATCATAGATCGCTGAACCGGTTTCACCGCTGGCGATCCGCTCATTTGCTGCTCTGGCTGATTGCGCAGAGGATTCATTATGGAAAACATTATCTTTCATAACTTTTTCCTGATCAGGATGCATGATAATTAATCCATCTTCTTGCACAACATACGCATATCCTGTCTGACCAACTTTTATAGCTGCTACTTGTTTAATAACATCATCTAAACTAATTTGCCCGGATAACATTCCCGTCACCTTACCGTTCGTCTTCACCGGCACGGATACACTGATAATTAGTTTGCCGCTGCCCTTCAAGGGTATAGGGTTGGTAACAACAGTCTCTCCCTTCATCACTCTTTGAAAATAGGGACCCTGGCTAATATTTCCTGTTGCACCGGACGAACCGATATAATTGCCATCGGGACCAGCATAAGAAATGATTTACGAACGGCCACCTGCTTTGTG
>JAEZQV010000348.1 GCA_023441125.1 Bacillota bacterium | reverse complement strand
GTGCTGGTCCAGTACGCCGCGGAAGGACTGGAAGAAACGCACGCCCACATAATAGTTGGCGGCAGAGTAGATTAAAAAGAATAAACTTAAAAACCCAATAAAAAAAGAACTCATAGACAACTCCCTTATTCCGGCATTTTTATGAAAACTTCGCTGCTCCGACAGGCTTCTCCTGTTTAAGCATCTCCCAAAAGCAAGATCTGAATCCTTGTTGACAATTATGAGAATTTTTTCCCATAACCAGGCAGGATTTTCTGTTAACTTGTAGTAACTATATATCTTAACATCTTAGAAAAAACCGGCTAATCCTGGACCGGTTACTTTCTATAGTGAATCAACAAAAAGTAAGGAGGATTCCTATGAGTTCATTACAAGGAACAAAAACCGCCGAGAATCTGATGAAGGCGTTTGCCGGCGAGTCACAGGCCAGAACCCGTTATACGTACTATTCATCCACTGCCAAAAAAGAAGGTTATGTGCAAATTGCCAACATCTTCGCCGAAACTGCTGATAATGAAAAAGAACACGCCAAACGTTTCTATAAGTTTCTCGTAGAAAGCTTGAACGGCGAGATGGTCAGCATCCAGGCCGACTTTCCGGTAGCGTTGGGTGATACCAAAGCCAATCTGTTAGCCGCCGCTCAGGGCGAAAATGAAGAGTGGACCGATCTGTATCCCGCTTTTGCCAATGTTGCCGACCTGGAAGGCTTCCCGACGATTGCCACTGTTTTCCGCAATATCGCCGCCGTGGAAAAGCACCATGAAGCCAGGTACAGAAAGCTATACAATAACATTGTGGAAGGCACCGTATTTAAAAAGCCGGCTGTTGTTCAATGGAAATGCAACAACTGTGGTCATATCCACACTGGCAACCAGGCGCCTGATTCCTGCCCGGCCTGTGCGCATCCTCAGGCTCATTTTGAAGTCTTTGTGGAAACTTATTAATAGAGCCGCCTAGCATAACTATATAAAAAAAGCCAAGCCGCGCCAAACTCCCATTCATAACGAGGGGAGTCTTGGCGCGGCTTTAGCTTTTATCCGCCTATGCGTTGCATTGTTACATAAGATGTTTTAAAATCGTATTACATTGTTGCTTTAAAACCGCTCAGGAAGAACTTCCAGCCAGTAGCCGTCAGGGTCAGAGATGAAGTAGATTCCCATTTCTTTATTTTCGTAACAGATACAGCCCATAGCTTTATGGTGATTATAGGCTTTCGCAAAATCACCGGTCGTAAAGGCCAGATGGAACTCGTTCTCGCCCAGATTATACCGCTCTTGGCGGTCTTTAAGCCAGGTAAGCTCCAGTTTATGCGGTGTCTGGCCGTCACCTAAGTAGACAATGGTGAAACTGGGTTTTTCAATCCGCCGGGTTTCACGCAGTTGCAGCGCTTCCTGGTAAAATGCCATGCTCTTTTCCAGGTTTAACACATTGATATTGTTATGGGCAAATTTAAAATCCATAAGCCATCTCTCCTTATAGTTTAATTTCAGGCTATTGGGCTTACGCCTGCCGGTTCGGCGTGCCGCTCTGCCACATCTGCTCCAGGAAGCCCTGAATATCCTCGCGCAGAATAACGCCATGGCCGGTGCAAAAAAACTCCGGCTGATAGGCGAGCAGACGACTTAAGCCCTGCATGAACCGTTTGAACTCAGCCCCGCCCGCAGCGGCCTGCCCGGCTACATATTGGCAGGAACCCCGCCGGATGAAATCACTGTCCGTCACCAGCTGTCCGTCAGGCAAAGCCTCGCCAAAATAACAGAAAAAATCACCCACGAACAAGGCCCGGGAAACCGGATCATACAGGGCGACAGAACCCGGCGAATGGGTATTGACCAGCACGATTGCCAGCTCGGCGACATCCGGGACAGCGTAAAGAAACTCGCCGGCCTGAGCGGCAAAGGCAGTAAACTGCGCCGCCAGCGGCCGCGCAATTAAAGGCATATCGGCGCTATGTACGTATTTTTTAGCCTGCGGAAATAACGCTGCCCCCTGCGCATGGTCATGATGCCCATGGGTCAGCAGCACATGCGTAACCATGTCCGGAGTAATCCCGATTTCGGCCAGGGCGGCCACAATAGCCGGCTGGTAAGCCTTCAAACCGGCATCAATGAGGAGAATTTGCCCGTTGCGCCGGAGCACATAACAATTGGTATACGAGGCAACATCCCAGGAATGGGTGTCCTCCACGGCAATGGCATACGCTCCGGCCGCCAGGGGCGCCAGCAAATAATTCATGTTTTTCACCACCCGGATTGAGATATTTATTATTAATATTACCACTTTGCCGGCGGCCGGGCAACGTGCTGCCGGCCCGCGCCGGCAGGCGTCAGCCTTTTTGGGCAACCGGGAACAGGATCTTGAAGGTACTGCCTTTCCCCAAGGCGGAAATCACCTCAATCCGCCCCTGATGCCTTTCCACAATACTGAGCCCCATCGCCAGTCCCAGACCGGTATTGCCGGCTTTAGTGGTAAAGAACGGGTCAAAAATCTGCTCGATCTGTCCGGCAGGAATGCCGCAGCCTTTATCCTTAACGTACAAAATTACACTGCCGGGCTTACGCTCAATGCCAAGAGTCAGTTTGCCGCTGGCGGTCATAGCCTCAATCCCGTTACTGGCCAGCTGCAGTATTAGCTCCTCAACCTCGCCGGCGTGCAAGTCCAGCAAAGGCAGGTTATCCGCCAGCTCCAGCTCAGTGACAATGCCGTTCTTAAGGGCCGCGTTCTGGATGACCGGATACACTTTTTTTAATATACCGCTAAGGTCTTCCGGGTTCTTCTTACTCACTTTGCTGTGCGCCAAAGCTACAATATTGCTTACCAGGTTTTCAATCCGGAGTAATTCCTGAAAAACGATCTCCAGCGACTCATTACCGTCTCCGGACTTTTTAGCCTGCAACTGCAAATACCCCTTGACCACCGTCAGTGGATTGCGAATCTCATGGGCGACTCCGATAGCGATCCGGTCAAGCAAATTCCGGCGTGCAACGCTAGATACCTCATCAGCTGTAGTCTTGTAGCAAATATTATCCACTGAAAACGCCCCCTTATATCGATCTCCAATAGTTAGTGTCTTTACGACACTAACTTCGTCAATTGTTTCCTAATTTCCTTCCAGGAAATGTCTTATGGACACAACAATTGAACCAGGGGCATAAGCACGGTATCGTAAGCAATAAGGAGTGTGGCTTATGGGAACCCTTGGGGAAAAAATTAAACAATTGCGTCATAAATTAACGCAGGAAGAATTGGCGGTGATACTTGGTGTGGAACGTTCTACGCTGGCGTCCTGGGAGGTTAACCGCCGGGAACCGGATATCGCAACCTTGTGCCGCCTTGCCGATTTTTTCAAAGTAAGTGTTGACTGGCTGGTTGGCCATAAAGCCGGTAAAACACCCAGGCCGGCTGCCGGCTTTTATGAGACGGCCGGCGAGTATCAGCCGACCAGTGATCCAGCCTGGCAAAAGGTCATCGTCACGGCTCAGGCGTATGGCTTCGAACCCGAGAATGTTTGCCAGCTGCTGGAGCTCAATGCCAAAATAGCAGCCTCCCTGCCACCCAAAACAAAATAAAATCCTGCATCTGCAAGGGATATTCAGCGCCGCCGGCTTGAATATCTCTTTTGTTTTATTAACGTATTTAACAGAATTTTAACTCCCAATTAACATTTGTTTCCATTTACTATGTCATAATGGGGACAGGGCGAGCCTGTTCATAATCTAATATTTTGGAGGTGCAACAACGAGTGTATTACCCCAAGCTGTATGTCTTAAGCCAAGCCCGCTTATTGCGGCTCATTGTGTCACTGGCGGTGGTGGCAGCGTTCATGTCGGGAATGACGGTATCGTATGCCGCCTACAGTGCGCCGCAAACCCCGGCCATCAATATTATGCCGATCGACCGGGCCAAATTCCTCATCGGCCAAAAGTTTGACTTCGCAATTGAGGCCAAAACAGCGGTGCCGGCTACGGCCATCGAAGTTACGGTAAATGGTATCGCCGCCGAAAAATTCTTTGGCAGGCAGGCGGTTACCAAACTGGACAAATTCAGTACCTACCGCATTGATAATGTTGCTTTGCCGCAAGCCGGTCCGGTCGCCGTGACGGTAACCGTAAAAACCGGGCAGGGTACGGAAAAACGCACGGCCAACTATGCGGTTACTGCTGAAAAAATAAGCAAGCCGGCGAAAAATGTCATCCTGTTCATTGGCGACGGCATGAGCCTGCAGGCCCGCCAAATGGCCCGCATTCTTTCTAAAGGCATCACCGAGGGTAAATATAACGATCTCCTCGAAATGGATAAAATGTCCAATCTAGCCATCATTACCACTTCCGGCAATGACTCGCTGGTAACCGATTCGGCCAACAGCGCTTCGGCCTATGCCACCGGCCATAAGAGCGCGGTGAATGCCATGGGGGTATATGCCGACAGTTCGAAAGATCCCTTCGATGATCCCAAAGTGGAAAATATTATTGAGCTGGCCAAACGGACCCGCGCCATGGCCACCGGGATCGTGTCCACCGCCAATATCACCGATGCCACTCCGGCCGCGATGCTGGCCCATACCCGCAAGCGGAGCGAGCAGAATGTAATTGCCCAGGAAATGCTCAACCCCCTGCATCGCCCTGATGTCATCCTGGGTGGCGGCTCCCGCCAGTTCCTGCCGAAAAGCATACCTGGCTCCAAACGTTCCGATGACCGCAACCTGATTGAAGAATTCAAAGGCCAGGGTTATACTGTGGCAACCACGAAAACTGAACTGAACCAGGCCGGTGCGCCGGCCAAACTGCTCGGCCTCTTTCAACTGGACAACATGAATGTGTATATGGACCGGGAAGTAACCAAAAATCCCGAAGTTCTCGGCAAATTCACCGATCAACCCAGCCT
>JAEZQV010000267.1 GCA_023441125.1 Bacillota bacterium | reverse complement strand
CTCTCATACTGCTACTCTGTTAAATACTAAGTTCATATATTAATTTTTCGAATATGTGGTATGCCGGTTTCGGCGAATAATCATCACGCATTATCCCAAATTGATGGAAAAGATCCTCTTTAGAACTATAAATATTTTACCTCCTGTCTTAGTAAGATTTTCCCAAAAGTGTGGAACTGCCATCGGACCATCTGGGACCGACCCGAATCCAATCTTTATCGGAAGATTGCGATCTCGGGTTTCTCTTTTTGCTGCAATTACCCCTTCTACAAGGGCTTGCGGTATATACGATTTTGAACCTTCCATAAATGATAAATTGGGTTCGTTGTAATTTGAAGAGAAGCCAAATGCAACCCGTATCGGTTAATGACTTTTCGAATAAAACCAAGCCAACAACCAAGTTCTATGCCCTGCTCTGGTTGCTGGGTCCAATCTCCACATCCTAAGACCAAGTCTCCTAATAAACCGGTAACAAGATAACGCTCCGCATTAGATAACATTTTTGCTTCCCATTCTTTTGTATAGATCGATAGTTTCTTGGAAGTAAAGTAGTTTTAGTCTTGCCCCGAAGGTCCTGAAGTGCCAATTTAATTTTTTCATAGTTATCCTCTGGTCCAACAGCTAAACCGAATGGTGTACCAGCCACGCTGAGCAGGAATTCCAAATATTAATCCTGATGAAATCATCTTGACATCTCTCCACAATATTAAATTACAAACAACCTTTTTACTGTAGCAATATCATTGACGGAACCAATAGATTGAGGGCTTACTGCTTTGGCGTTAATAGTGGCTAAGCATTTATCGAGATACCCAATGCTATTTCGATATGCTCCCTTAGTACGACTGCATTATTGTGTTGAGCGTCGTGTGCCGCATAAACAAGCGTTACAGCGCTAGTTGCCGCTTTTTCAACGACTTGGCGAACTAGTGTCTCTTTCGTAGTCAATTCCTCAAGATAGCGTTGCTTGAATTCGGGCCACTTTGTCGCATCATGGGAGAACCATTTGCGCAACTGCTCGCTCGGTGCAATATCTCTAAGCCATAAGTCCACGCTAGCCTCACTTTTATTCAAGCCCCGCGGCCAAAGCCTGTCAACCAATATCCTGTAACCGTCACTTTCGGCGGCTTTTTCATAAGCCCGTTTTAACTTGATCATCATATTCGCTAAACCTTAAATTTTGAAACTAATTTATCCATCGATTCGGCCAATTGGGACAATTGCTGGGCTGTTGCGGTGAATTCCTGGATGGATGCTGTTTGCTCTTCGATTGCCGCTGCCGAATCTTCGGACTGTGCGGCAATTTGTTTTGCCACTCCGGCAATTCCCTGCGATGAGGAAGCAATTCCTGCAAAATTGGACGACGCCTGCTCATTGAGATGAGTAATTTCTTCTACCGCTTTCTTGCTGTTTTCTGACCAGGACATTATCTCCCGTAACGCGGTAGCGAGGTTGGCAACAGCAATATCAATATGGGTCAATTCTCCTCCTAGCATGGTATTTGCCGTTTGAACAATACCTACTTGTTGTTGCACCTGAGATATCTTCGCCGTTACACTGTCAGCCGCTTCGTTAGTCTGCTCCGCCAGCTTGCGCACCTCATCGGCCACCACGGCGAACCCTCGGCCTGCCTCGCCAGCCCTGGCCGCCTCTATGGCAGCGTTGAGGGCGAGTAAATTAGTCTGCCCCGAAATTGCTTTAATCAGATCGATGATTTGGCTGATATCCCCGGAATGCTCAGATAACAAATTGATACTATCCGTAACCTCCGTGACCGTTCTTTTTAATTGCTCCGTCCGGTCGGTCACTATTTTGGCATTTTCTCCGCCCCTATTTGCTTGTTTTTGGGATTCTTCCGACAAGCCGGATGCCTGTTGGGCATGCTCGACCATCTTTCGCATGCCAGACGCAACATTCTCGGTGTTAGCGGCCAATTCGTTCATATTTTCATTCTGCTTATTCGCTCCGGCGGCCACTTCCTGCACTGCAATAGCCACGTGCTCCACGGCCCTGCTGCTCTCATCGCTTGCCTTTGCAAGCATCCCGGCTAAATGGCTGACCTGATTCGCCGTTTCTTGCGATACCCTGACAACCTTTTGAACATTTCCAACAAATATATTAAAATACTTGGTTACCTCGCCGATTTCGTCCCGGCGCGTATCATCCAGGCGAATAGTAAGATCGCCTTCACCGGTAGCCACCTGTGCGAAAGAACCGGCCAACTGGCGAATAGGTCTGATTACTTTGTTAATAATAATGAACAATGCTAAGAGGGCCACGCACAATCCTAGCAAAGATACTGCCATTTGAACTCGTTTTGACAACTCTATTTTGTTTTGAGAGCTTTGGTCAAGTAAATTAACTAGTTTATTAACTTCGCCGACATAGCTTGGGACCATGATATTGATTTGATCCACCTTCACCTGCGGATTTGACCCGTTAGCGAGCGTAAGAATTAATGCTTTGTAGCTTTCCCAGGACGTTTTAACTGTGTTGTACTGTTGTTTGCTTTCAGCGTCATTGATTGGAACAAGTTTGAGGGATTCATCCCCTTTTACAAAGCCGTCCATTATTTTGTCATACATAGCTATTTCCTGTTCTATTTCTTGACCGATAGCGGTTTTCTTCTCAGCAGGTGCTGCCGTGTACTGATTCGTTAGCAAAGCTAACTTGTATGCACGGAACCGAAGATTTCCCGACAGATTGATTGCAGGCGCGTCACCCTGTAAAATTCCAAAAGTATAAAAATTAATTCCCAGCAATCCTACAATAAATACAAATAATACAAAAACAACCGTCAAGAGTTTTGCTTTGATCGACACCTAATATCCTCTCCTTCAAATGAAACCATATTATTACTTTTTCGATAATTTAAGACATAATTCCTCTAGCAAAAAATCAACTTACGAAGGTGAGAGAATCTCCAGCTCTTATGAAAAAGGTACCCGGACAAGAGCAGTCCGGGTACCTTTTCTCTCTTAGTCAAGAAGAATGGCTTTGAGGTCCTCTTCCGGCGTACTGATCGGTCTCAGGCCAAACTTTTCCACCAGGATGCTGAGCACATTACCGGACAGGAACGCCGGCAGGGACGGTCCGATATAGATGTTCTTGATGCCAAGGGCCAGCAGGGTGAGCAGGATGCACACTGCTTTCTGCTCGTACCAGGACAGTACCAGAGTAAGCGGCAGTTCGTTGACGCTGCAGTTGAAAGCGCCGGCCAGGGCTACAGCGACCTGAATGGCCGAATAGGCGTCGTTGCACTGCCCCATATCGAGAATGCGGGGGATGCCGCCAATCTCGCCGATATTGAGATCGTTGAAGCGGTATTTGCCGCAGGCCAGGGTGAGTATGATGGTGTCTTTCGGGGTCTGCTCCACGAATTTGGTGTAGTAGTTCCGGCCAGGTTTGGCGCCGTCGCAGCCGCCGACCAAGAAGAAGTGTTTGATGGCCCCGGCCTTTACGGCGTCGATGACCGTGCCGGCAACGCCCATGACGGTGTTGCGGGCGAAGCCGGTCGTGAGCTGGTTGCCGCCGTTGATGCCGCTGAACTTCTGGTCTTCCTTGTAGCCGCCAAGCTCAAGGGCCTTGTTGATGACCGGGGAAAAGTCCTTTTTGCCGTCAGCGGCGGGAATGTGCACAAGTCCGGGATAGCCGACAACATCGGTGGTGAAGACCCGGTCGGTGTAGGAAGGCCGCGGCGTCATCAGGCAATTGGTGGTGAAGAGAATGGGAGCCGGAATGTTGTCCAATTCTTTTTGCTGGTTCTGCCAGGCGGTGCCGAAGTTGCCTTTGAGTTGGGGGTATTTTTTTAGTTCCGGGTAGGCGAGGGCCGGCAGCATTTCGCCATGGGTGTAAATGTTGATCCCCTTGCCGGCGGTCTGCTCCAATAGCTGTTTCAGGTCATGCAGGTCATGGCCGCTGATGACGATGAACGGGCCTTTCTCCACCGTGGTGGGCACGGTTGTCGGCACGGGGTGGCCGTAGGCTGAGGTATTGGCTTCATCCAAAAGGGCCATGCACTTAAGGTTGATGTTGCCAAATTCCATGAGAAGGCCCAGCCACTCTTCGGCGGTGTGGTCTTCGCCAAGAGCGCGCATCCCTTTATAGAACCAGGCCGTCACTTCAGCGTCTTCCTTGCCTAGCGCCGCAGCGTGCCAGGCGTAGGCCGCCATGCCGCGCAGGCCAAGCAGCAGCGTGGAACGCAGGGAAACAATGTCCTCGTTACCGGCCCAGAGGTCGGCGGCAGGAAAATCTATGGCGGTGGCGTCAAGTTTGGTTTTCTCGGCCTGCACTTCCTTGATCAGTTCATCAATACGCGCCGGGTCGAAGTTGACATTGGTAACGGTGGCGAACAGACCTTGCATCATCAGGCTGTCGGCCGTTTTGCCGGGAGTCTTGTCTTCAGAAGCGCGGGCCAGACCGATCATGGCGCCGGTCAATTGGTCGTGCCGGTTAGCCACCTCAGGTTTTTTGCCGCAGACGCCTATTTTGGTGCACCCTTTGCCACCGGCAGTTTGCTCACACTGAAAACAGAACATTTCACTCATTTTTAAATACCCCCCCATTTATTTTTTATTTGCTTGGGCAAAAAACGACTTGTTAATCTTCGCGAATGGTGCCGTCAGTACCGATAACCACCACTCGCCAGGGAATGAGCTTGCCGCTTTTCACCAGCGCTTTTTTGGCCGCCTTTACCAAGCCGCCGCAGCATGGCACTTCCATCCTGACGACGGTGAGGCTCTTCATGTCATGGGTTTGCAGAATTACGGCGTAACCAGCAGATGAGGGCCTTCAAAGTAGGGAGCGTTACCGGCATCAGCTTGATCTGGCAAGGCCACTGGCGAAGCTGAGAGCCATATGTTTTATTTTCGAAAGGTGGATTTCAGTTCCTCTTGCGATGAGTTTTTCTAAGCATATTGAAAACCTCTTCACGGGTGTACTTGTTCTTTCCAATTTCATTGTAATATAATGAAAATAAAAAATCGGTAGCCATGGCTACCAAAAGAGAGGTTGCTAGATTGAAACAGGATATGGTCAAGATATTAGCGGCAACGCCGCTGTTCACTGGCATTGCCGCCGACGTGCTGGCCGTCATGCTCGACTGCCTGCAGCCCAAATTATTTACCCACCCCAAGAACAGCTTTATCACCGTTGAGGGCGAGCCATTCTCCGGCTTGGGTATTTTGCTGGCGGGGGAAGCTGCGGTAGTCAAAGAAAATGCGGCTGGTACCCGTTCGGTCCTGACAGTGCTTGGGCAGGGCGACATGTTCGGCGAGATGGTTGCCTTTTCGGCGCGCAATATCTGGCCGGCGTCGGTCTTTGCCCAGAGCGAATGCTCCATCGTATTGCTGCCGCCGCAAAAAATCACCGGCACCTGTCCTCAAGCTTGCGACGGTCACCACCAGCTCGTGCACAACATGCTGCTCATCGTGTCGGAAAGAGTGCTGCTGCTCAACCGCAAGGTGGAATACCTGACGATCAAGAGCATGCGCGCCAAGATCGCCACCTACCTGCTGGAACAGCACAAACTGCAAGGCAAGAAAACTTTCATTTTGCCGCTCAAGCGCGACGATTTGGCCGATTTCTTCAATGTTTCCCGCACCGCCCTGTCCCGGGAGCTGGGACGGATGCGCGACGAAGGGCTGATCGACTTTTACCGGTCATCGGTCAAAATTCAGGATACGGAAAGCCTGAAGAGAGCCATTGCGTGATCTCTTGTCTCCCACAAAACTGAGCGGGAAACGCTTCTCCTTGCGTTTCCCCCATTCTGTCCAGCACAGAAGATGTATAAATATTACTGGTCTCTTCGCTGCCTGCCACTGGCAGCGCTGATCCTCGCTGGATCACTATTCAGTTTTGTACTCACAGGGTACTGTTAATTTAATGTCAGGCGATCCGGGGCGACATTATCATCGTAAGGTTTTACCTTCGGCAGTTGGAGAATCCCCTTCTTAGCGTCAGTTGTTATCGTCTTGAATTTTGCAAAGTCTGACTTTAGAAGGTCTCTGTATTGATCATATTTACTCATGTTACCTCTCCCCTTGATAGAAACATTCCAAATCTACTGTATTGGAATATAAGGAAAAAATCGGTAGCCTCGGCGACCAAGGATCAAGGTGTATGCTTTTACCGCGAGCTACAAGGTCTAATGTATGTACCGAAGCAATCTTATACTGCCAAAAAAGGCCCATGACCGGTAGCCACATATTTTACAGTCAAGGCGGCTAGTGTTTGCTGCAAGGTATGGCGGGCTTCGGGCGAGGCGACCTGCTGCGATGTGATATTTCTTATCTCCTGGTGCCAATCAGCCTCAACCGGCGTTGCCGAAGCAACCCCCATCCGCAATAAGAGGTCACTGCTAAAGAATATTTTCCGCTGCGTTTCGAATGCCAGCAGCCCCTCCCACAGATGCATTTCGGCCGGATAGGAGATAAAGTTCAGCTTATAATCCCGGGTCTCAAGCCACTCTCCAGGAGCCTTTACAATAAAGTCATAATCAAACCCGAAACCACGCAGCTGCCGCGCCGATACCTGGGAACATACCGGCTTAACCTGCGGGAACTGGTTGTGAATAATACCTAGTCCACCACATTCGTCAGCTTCAAAATGAGAGAAATAAACGTATGATAAATCTGCTTTACCCAGAATCGCCCTGATCTTCGGCACAAGTTCAGCGGCATGATGAACATTGCCGGTATGAATAAGAATGGGCTGATCTCCCAGTAACAGATACTGATTGAAGGTGAGATTGATATCCTGGTTCATCGTTCTGAAAAGGTATAGATCGTCTAATATTTTGATCTGCTCCATAATGACCTCCATCTTTTTAGTGCAGTACCTCAATGACAGTTTTTCCTCATCAAACTTAATTATATACTATAGCGTCGTTCCGGTTCAATCTTAAGACGCAGCAGGGCAGCCTGACCGTGACAGGGCTAAGTCCTGCTGGCACAGATAACATTAGCTGACAGACGTTTTGTCTGCACCAGCTTTTTCAGAGCCTTTTTATCAATGCCGCAATAAACGGACTCATCAAAACCGTTATAGCCGCGCCCAGTTAAATCTTTAACAACAGCCGCCTTAGATACTGGCATCCCGTCGCCGGCAGGCCATACACTCAAATAAATGCCTGTATCATTTACCGTTAATTGATAACGCCCGCTGTCCGGGGCAGCCAATGAATAACCTTGACCGGAGTTCCCAAAGCATTCCTGATTACCCTGGAAATAAACCTGCCGTCAAACTCCACTTCTTTTTTGTCCAAGCCCATATAAGGTGTATACAATGAGTCCTAATAGAACACCATAGATGACGGCTCCCCGCAATACTCTTTGCCGTCCCGCTTGTCAAAAAAAAATTGCAAAAGTATCCTGCCCTGTCGCAACCCCGACACCCATCCAATACGCACAGGCGCTCCCGCCATTTTAAATACCTTTTCCAACTCACTGAGGGGGTTTCCATGTTTACATCTCATCTAATGTCTAATAGGTTTCAATTATACTTTTTCCATAACCAGACTAACATAGCCTCTGATTTTTGAAAGGAAAACCCATCACTGATTGACTTTCGCCAATCAGCTTCGCCGTAAATAATAGTTTCGTTGTCGCTGCCTTCGGCAATATCCGTTCTTCCGGTTCACCAAGCAGCGAATGACCGTAAAAAGCAGCACCCCTGTGTTCGCCAACACAATTAACGGCGTTCGTATATATC
Source organism: Bacillota bacterium (assembly GCA_023441125.1). Next base: position 853 of record JAEZQV010000267.1, on the reverse strand, counting down.
CGGCCGGCGGTCACCCAAAACAGATATCGCCTGGCGCGCCATGGTGACGAGGTCACGGATTTTTCAACTTACTCTTTTTCGTCCCGTCCCATGATTCTGATGCTCAAGCCAAATCTTTTAAACAAAGCAACAATCTCATCAAGGTAGGCATCTGGTGGAGTTTCAAATTCAATAGGCACTTCACCCAATTTCCTTGATTTCGCTGTGCCTAAGGAATGGTAAGGCAGCCCGTCAACCTTTTCTAAGCCTAGCTGGTTTAATAAGTTGCATACTTTGATTAAATCTTCTTTAGTATCATTAACCGGATGGATTAACGGCAGCCTGATAATGATTTTTTCTTTGATGCCTGGGAGCTCACATAGCTTCTTCAGATTATCTAATATTAACTGATTGCTCACCCCGGTAAGCTGCTTATGATTCTCGTCATCCATGCATTTAATATCAAACAGTATTTTTTCGGCAGACTTGCATAGCTTAATCAACTGCTCTTCTCGGCAATAGCCGCAGGTATCAATGGCCACGCCTATTTTCTTGTCATTACATCTTTGCAGAATCCGGTAAGCGTAATCAGCTTGGCTAGTAACCTCACCGCCGCTGAAGGTAACTCCTCCGCCGGTTTCCTTGTAAAAGCCCTTGTCTTTTGCAAGCAATTCTACTAACTCATCATCTTCTTTGGATTCGCCGGAAAACCGCAATGCTGCGGTATAACAGTTCTCTACACATTTCCCGCAGGAAACGCAAACTTCTCGCTCAATTTCGATCTCATTTGCCTGCAAGCGAAGGGCATGCAAAGGGCATGCATTGACACACCCTTCACATTGAATACATTTTTGCTTTGAGTACATAAGATCCG
>JAEZQV010000220.1 GCA_023441125.1 Bacillota bacterium | reverse complement strand
GTGTATGCCATAACCACCATCGCCGGCGCTATGGCGTTCTATTATTCCCAGTTTTATTTTGCCGGCAACATAGCTTTATATCTATGTTTTTGCATTACGACAGGACTGCGGCTTTGCTGCATTAAGTATGGCTGGAACTTTCCGGTCCTTAGCCTGGATTCTGAACGGGCGATATCCGATAACCGCAATTCCGGCCGGTGATTACCGGCCGCTGCAGCGTTAACGGCAGGCAATATCCACTTTATGGTGAAGTGGATATAACTTTTTTGCTGATCTTTATTAGTTTTTTTACATCTTTTTGTGGTTTTTTTGTTGTTTTATCTTTCGATATTGACTAACAGAACAATAAAGTATTTAATGTAATGTGAAGGATTATTTTGTCTAAATAAGCAAAAAATCACAACATAATATTTGGCAAACTTATCGAAAGATAAGGACGCAAAGCCATGGGTCTAAAGAATCTATTCTATGATTGCCAGGTTGCCGTAACTAAGTAACCGTCAGTATTGGCAGCAAACAATCTGGCGTTTTTTTGTTTTCCCAAAGATTTCTTTGCCTCGTTTTTGCAGTTTGGCCAATAAAAAATGATGTAAAAAGGAGTCTTGCCGATGAAAATTCGAAAAATCCAAACCCGGTTACTTATGATCTTGTTACCCCTTATTATTGTAGTGCTGGGAGCTCTGGCCGGTGTCAGCCAGTACCTCTCCAAGCAGGCGCTGGTGAAGAGCGTCGATGAAACTGCCATCGCGATTGGTACTGATTACGCTAACCGTGTGCAAGTAGACGTAGAAAATATGGTTGCGCAGCTGGAAGACCTGGCCAGTACGCCTAACGTTCGTAACGGTACGGATAAAATGCAGATTGAACAGGCGATGGCTGAGATGCAGAAACGGCGCGGTACTTTTGATGTTATGGTTTTTGCCTCGCCTACGGGAGCAGGATTTTCCAGTGCCGGTACAACTTCTTCTTATGCCGACCGTGAATATTTTAAGAAGGTGATTGCCACCGGTAAAGCGGTTGTTTCTGATCCGCTGGTATCCAAAGCAACCGGCAAACAGGCGGTTGCTTTGGCCGTACCGGTAATGAATAACGGAAAATTGACCGGTGTTCTTATCGGCACTTTTTCCATGGAACGTTTGAGCAACATGCTGAAAGAATTAAAATTTCTCGATACCGGCTATGGCATGCTGGCCGACGACAGTGGCATGCTGATTGCCCATCCTACACGGTCCGAGCTGGCCGGCAAGCTCAATCTGCTTAATAAGCAAATTAATTCCGAACTCAAGCTGCCGCAGAAAGAACTGGATGACCGGCTGATCCAGCTATTCAAACAGGCTGCGCAGGACGGCCACCAGTCACGGGGGATATATTCTTTTGTTGACGGTGTAGCGAGAATCGCAGTGGCTACACCGATCAACCTGTCGGGTGATCAGCACTGGGTCATGATGGTGGCGGCACCGGCGGCCGAGGCTACCAAGGCAACCGACACGCTGGCCCGCGCTATGCTGATCATGGCGATTATCTGCCTCTTTATTGCGGTAGTCGCTATTATTGTAATGGCTAAACACATCGCCAAACCGATCATGGTGATTCGCGATGAATGCCTGCTATTGGCCCAAGGTGACTTACGGGAGCAGGCAGCCCAGGTTGCCTCGGCAGATGAAATTGGTCAGCTGGCTCAGGGCTTCCGGGAAATGCGTACGCACTTACGCGGCCTTATTGGCAAAGTGCATTCGCAGGCCGAGCAGTTGGCCGCTGCCAGTGAGGAACTGACAGCCAGTGCCGACCAATCCGCCCAGGCTGCCAATCAGGTGGCCGTCTCCATTACCGACGTAGCAACAGGCGCGGGTGAGCAACTGGCAGCGGCGGATACCGCCGCCGGCGTGGTGCAGGCAATGTCGGCCAGTATTCAGCAGGTGGCCGCAACCACCAATGAAGTTGCCGCGCAGTCGGCCCAGGCGGCCGCCAAGGCCGGTGAAGGCAACCGTTCGGTTACTAAAGCTGTAGCGCAGATGACCCAGATTGAGCATACTGTTAACACTTCCGCCAAGGTGGTAGCGGCACTGGGGGAACGCTCCAGGGAAATTGGCCAGATTATTGCCACGATCGCCGGCATTGCCGGACAAACCAACCTGTTAGCGCTTAACGCGGCCATCGAAGCGGCCCGGGCCGGTGAACAGGGACGGGGCTTTGCTGTTGTGGCTGAAGAAGTCCGCAAATTAGCCGAGCAGTCCCAGGCTGCAACCGAGCAGATTGCCTCCCTGATCGGCGGTATTCAGGACGATACCGGCAAAGCCGTGGCCGCTATGAATGCCGGTACCCGCGAAGTGAAACTGGGAGCAGAAGTAGTGGATGCCGCCGGCCAGGCCTTCCAGGAAATCGTAGCGCTGGTTACGCAGGTATCCGAGCAAGTAAAAGAAATATCGGCAGCGATTGAGCAAATGGCTGGCGGCAGTCAACAGATTGTCGGCGCGGTGGACAAAATTGACGAATTGAGCAAGAAAGCAGCCGGGGAAGCGCAGACCGTATCGGCCGCTACCGAGGAGCAATCCGCCTCTATGGAGGAAATCGCATCCTCCAGTCAGAACCTGGCCCGGCTGGCTGCTGAACTGCAGACAGCAGTCGGCAAGTTTAAGATGTAACCCAATTTCTGTTGAGTAACCGGTCTAGAATCCGCCGGGGACAAGGCGGGAACATGCGTTGCCGGTTCTTGGAAATAGTTGGTGCATAGCGCACTACTGGTACCAAAGTGATATTATCACTTTGGTCTTTTTTTTTATATATGAGATTATTTAATGTTTCTAATAAGTCACAGCGACAATATAGTTGTACTTCATAATGAATTTGTCTTTACAATTATTAAATTGTTGCGAATATTTAACTATAGTATATTGGACTACAAGGGCGGACAGGAATTCCGGCAATTGGCGGTGATTCTTTAAGGTCGGAAGAAAAACAAAAAGTCCAGGGCGTGAGGCCTTGAACTATAGATGCTTTCGGCTATCCGGAAGCGCTCAAAACAATAAGGGGGAAAAGAAATGGGAAAACTGAATGAAAAAGAGTTCCAGGCATATCTCAAACAGATCAGAGAGCTGACCGAGGGCACGTTTGATAAGATGCAAAAGGACATCGAGGTCACTAATGTGTTCCCCGAGGAGTTCTATCAACTGGGCATTAAAAATAACCTCTATCGTTGCTCGTTGCCCATAGAGTACGGCGGCTGGGGACTTTCTGAGCTGGAAATCCTGAAAATTCAGGAAGAGTTTAGCCGCGGTCCCGGCGGGATGCGCATGCATTTGCATTATGCCATGGATCTGAACTGGCGTCCCTTGTACGATTTCGGCAGTGCGGAGCTTAAGGCAGAGTTAATGCCGGGTTTCCAGGACAGAGCTGTATTTACCTGTTGGGCTGTTACCGAGGAAACCGGCGGAACCGGTGCCGATATTCAAACAACGGCTGTAAGAGACGGGGACGATTATGTCATTAACGGGGAAAAGTTTTTAATCTCGCATACTGACTGCTGCAATTATGCTTACATTACCGTGCTGACCAATCCTAATG
>JAEZQV010000162.1 GCA_023441125.1 Bacillota bacterium | reverse complement strand
CCAGACGGTTACCGGCTACACGATTCACTCCGGTATGATTGAGGACGTTATGTGCGGCATTCTGGAAAAGGCTGCCGCTTCAGGCAAAATGCTGGTAATAATGGATGACATTCAATGGCTGGACCCTCAAAGCCGGTCTGTGCTTTGCCGGCTATTACGTTCCGGCCGGCAGCACTTTTTGTGTGTGGCCACCTGCCGGCGTGAATACCAGGAGCAGGTGGAACTGTTTACCGGCAGTTTAAAGCTGGGCGGTTTGGCAGAATTCCTTGTTATTGAGAACTTCAGCCAGGAAGAGGTTACCCGTTTTTCCGAGCTAATGCTGCCGGCTGATAAAATAACGGCTGAACTGCAGCAAAAATTATACGAGTATACGGATGGCAATGCGTTGTTTCTGGTAGAAAGTTGTAAACTGATCAATATGGGACAGCCTGTCGACTGTCTGTCGCCGCGGCTGCGAAGTGTCTTGCAGGAGCAGATTAATGCGCTGTCCGATAATGCCAGAAAAGTGCTTGACGTCATTTCCGCCTTTTTCAGCAATGTCGCGTATAATGAGCTGCTGGCAGTGTGCGGGATGAATGAATTTGAGATTGTGGAAGCCATCGAGGAACTGCAGCACAAGCGTTTAATCCAGGAAATTGGCGCCGGCGCCGGCTTGCGGGCGCCGGTATACAAATACAGCCATATCCGGATCAGAGGTTACGTGTATGATCAGTTGTCTTCGTCAAGAAAGAGAATGATCCACAACCGGGCCGGCAACTATTTTGAAGAACTGCTGGAGCAAGAAGCTTTCGGCCGGGACGTATATTCGGATATTCTGTACCATTACGCGCAAATTGACGAAAAAATCAAGGTGCTGGAATACACCATCAAGCTAGCGGAAAGATACTGCTGCCCGCAGTATGAACTGTTTCCTGAATCGGGCGGAACCTATAACGGCAATGGCTTTGTTCTGGAAAATAGGCTGCAGATCATGGCTTATCTGGATAAAATCAAAGAACTGCTGGCCGCATTGGCTAAGGAGCAGGTGGCAGAGGCGAGGTTAAGCCGGTTCAGGGCCGCCTCTTTGGAAATGCTGGGACGTTATCATATCTGGCGGGGCGAGCACCTGCCCGGCTTAAAAACAATCCATAAATTGCTGCGGCTAGCGGCCAAAAAAGAGTTTACCGACTATTTAATAAAAGGGTATCAACAGGTGGTGTACTGCGCCATTCAGATCCGCCGACCGGCGCTTATTGAGCATTTTGCCAACAAGCTGCTGCACACGGCTCAGGAAGCCAAACTGGCCGAAAAGCGGGCCGTCATGCAGCGCTTCATGGGCATCGCCTTGGCGCTGAGGCGGGAAAAAGGCCTGGCAGAACAGTATTACCGCCAGTCTATCGCCGAGTACAAGCGGCTTGGCGAAAAACCGGAGGAGTTTAGTTTGCATATTGCCGCCGGTTATAACTATATTGGTGATTTGCGGCGCATGGCGGCTAACTTGCCGGAAGCGCTGTACTACTACGAACAGGCTTTGCGGGTTGCCGGGCGCGACAATACCAGCGCCGGCGTTGCTATCTTTCTGGTGAATGCCGGCCGTGCGGCCTATGACTTGGCAGAGTATGGCAAGGCCGCGCTGTATCTGAAAGAAGCCCTGGATATTGAAAAACAGTTTGGCGAGTATCAAGGTTACTGGTGTCTGCGCAGTTATTGCACGTTACATTGTATTCTGGCCTTGCTGTTCGTCCGAGACGGTAACCCGGACCAAGGCCGCCGCTATTTGGCGAGAGCCGATGCCTTCTTGCAGCGTTATCCTGACCGTTATCAGGCTGGCCTGGTTTCTAGAGCCAAGCTGGAAATTGGCATCCGTATGCAACAGGATGCGCAGACCAGTGAAATATTCGCCGACTATCTATCATTGCCGCTGGCGGAATATTACCGGCAGGGGACAGAGCTGTTTGGCAAAAGCGGCAGTACGGCGGAACAAATGCTGCTGGACAAACTGTATCAGGAGGAATTGCAGTGATTTTTAACAATATGATCTGTTTTCTGGATGATGGCAATATTGTGCAGTATTGTGAGTGCAGCGGCGCAGACGGTAACGACGGCATTGCCGGCATGTGGAGTGAGTATATTGGCAAACACATTACCGATTTTCTTGATATTGACCTGGAACTGACCGGTGGATACGTCAAGTGGCGGGGCATACTGCTGAAGTATGTCAAAAGCAAAAACCGGCTGGGCCAAGGTTCGGTATTATCGCTGACTGCCTGTACCGACAACAGTCCCATTTATGAAAAGGCTATGGATTGCATTAGTGAGGGCATTCAGATTTTTGACCGAAACGGCTATCTGCTGTTTTGCAATAAAGGCAATGAACGCATTGAAAAAATGGACAGAACCAAAATCATCAACAAGCATTTACTGGACATATATGAACTGGATGCTGACTACAGCACGATTTTAACGTCGCTTAAGCGGCAGGCGCCAGTCATTAACCGTTGTGACAACTTTAAAAACAGGTACGGTGAATTGATTACCACTATGAACTCCGGCTACCCTTTGTTCATGGACGGACAGTTAATTGGCGCAATTGGCCTGGTACAGGACAATTCCACGCTGGAAACCTATTGGACAAGGGCCAATATTTTTGAAAAATATCTGTCGGAACGGGAACCCGACCGTCAGCAGGGCAAACGGAAAAATTACTATACACTAAAATATTATACTTTTGCCGACTTGATTGGCAGAAACGACGGTTTTGTGGAAGCGGTCAATTTAGCCCGCAATATCGCTTTGCAGGACTGCGCCGTCTTAATTCACGGCGAAACCGGGACCGGCAAGGAATTGTTTGCCCAAAGCATTCACTCGGCCAGTAAGCGCAGGCACAAGGAATTTGTCGCCATCAACTGCGCCGCCATTCCCGAAAGCCTTATTGAAGGAATCCTGTTCGGCACCGAAAAAGGAACTTTTACCGGCAGTTCGGACCGTATGGGTTTATTTGAACAGGCGGAGGGCGGTACCCTGTTTTTGGATGAGATCAATTCCATGGACCTGCATGTCCAATCAAAATTATTAAGGGTGCTGCAGGAGAAAAAATTCCGGCGGGTGGGCGGCCTGAAGGACATCGACTGTGATGTTCGGATTCTGTCGTCTACCAATGAGGACCCGCTGGAATGCATTGAGAAGAACAGACTGCGCCGGGACCTGTATTACCGGATCAATACCGTAACCGTGACCATCCCGCCTTTGCGGCAGCGTCCCGACGATATGGAATTGCTGACTGATTATTTCCGGGAAAAGCTGTCCGGCCGCTATTCCAAAAAGGTTACTGCCGTAGCTGATGCGGTAATTGCTATATTCAAGGAATATACCTGGCCCGGTAATGTGCGGGAACTGCTGCACGTGCTGGAATATGCCTTCAATATTGTGGCCGGGTCCTGCATCGAGCCGGTGCATTTACCGAAGTATTTTCAGGTCCGGCAGCCGGATAAGCCGGCGGCCGTTTCTTCAGCCCCGTGCCAAATTATTTTGCACCATAAAACGCTGGAAACATTAATGGCCGAGTATGAGCAGCAAGTTATTACCCAGGTATTTCAGGATTTAAACCAGAATGTCAGCAAAACGGCCCAGATTCTGGGACTTAAGCGCCAAAGCCTGCAATACAGATTGAAAAAATACAAAGTGAGACCCCAAAAATAAAGGCCACGGCTGTCTAAAAACAGATACTGCAAAATGATTTTGCATGAAAAATCATTTTGCAGTATTTTTTGTTTCCCTTTACGCTAAATAGTGGCAATAAAATAAATTTGCAGATATTACAAATCTTTTTCGCCGGCAATATCTGCATGTGACAGACAGATAATAGAAATGTTTGGCAAGAAAAAACACTGAATAGTCTGCATGTTGGCATGATAATTGCTCTATAAGAGAGTGTAAGCAAATCATGGAATGAAAGATGGCAGGAGAGCATTATGCAAACAGAGGTTAGTAAAATCATTATCGGTGATTCCCTGCAAATAGCGGATATTGTCAGGGTAGCACGGAATAAGGTTCAGGTGGAATTGTCGGCCGAGCGGGCCACAACAGTCAGCCGGTTCCGGGAAAAGGTGGATGCCTTTTTACAGGAGGACCGGATTGTCTATGGCATTACTACCGGTGTCGGTCCGTTCTGGCAGAAAAAGATTTCTCCGGGCGATGCCATGCTAATGCAGGAAAAGTTCATTATGAGCCATGCCTGCAATGTTGGCAGTCCGTTTGCCGAGGAAATCGTGCGGGCTTTTATGCTGGTTCTGGTCAACAACCTTTCGCGGGGGCACACCTGTATCAGACTGGCTACGCTCAATACCATTATCGCCATGCTTAACAAACAAGTTACGCCTTTCATCCCGCAAAAAGGGTCTGTAGGCTATCTGCAGCCGGGCGCACACATGGCCCTGGTATTATACGGCAAGGGGCAGGCGTATTATCAGGGTGAGCTTTTGGACGGCGGCGAGGCTATGCACCGGGCGGGGATTCCCTTACAGCGGCTGGAAGCCAAAGAAGGGCTTTCGCTTATGAACAACTCCTCCTTTATGACGGCGCTTGGCAGTCTGGCGCTCAATGAGGCTATCAATCTGGCCAAATGCTGTGACATTGCCGGTGCGCTGACGTTTGAAGCCTTGCAAGGCAATAGCAGCCATTTTGACAGCCGCTTATGCGCTGTGCGGCCTTATCCGGGCATGCAAAAAACGGCCGGCAATCTTAACCGTCTGCTGGCCGGCAGCCACAATACCGGCAACAGTCCCCGGCGGTTGCAGGATGGTTTAAGTATCAGGATGATGCCCCAGGTGCACGGGGCCTGCAAGGATGCCATCCGGTATGTGGAACAGAATCTGCATACTGAACTGGCCTCCGTCAGCGACAACCCGCTGGTTTTTGAAGAGGCTGGAGAAACGGTTGTGGTGCACGGCGGCAACTGTGACGGCGCGCCGGTTGGCCTGGTGCTGGATGTGCTGGCCCTGCCGGTCGGGGAAATGGCGAATATTTCGGAACGGCGGCTCTACCGCTTGGTCGATAGCAGTTTGAGCGGGCTGCCACCCTTTCTCATTAACAACGGCGGGCTAAACAGCGGCTTTATGATCACCCAGTACACGGCCGCCGCGCTGGTGGCTGAAAACAAACTGCTGGCGCAGCCGGTTTCGGTCGACTCCATTCCAACTGCCGCCGGACAGGAGGATTATGTAAGCTTTGGCTGTATTGCCGCGCAAAAAGTATGGACGATGACAGGCAATCTGCGGCATGTTGCAGCCATTGAACTGTTAGCGGCAGCCCAGGCTCTTGACCTGATGCCGCCGGGAACCCTTGGCGCCGGCACCCGGGAAGCTTATGCGGCCATCCGGGAAACCGTTGCGTTTATGGCGGAAGACCGCGTTATCCATAACGATATTGCAGCAGTCAGCCAATTGATTGAGTCGGGGGAATTGGTTACGCGCATCGAAGGCAAGATCGGCGCGCTGGCCTATTAACCATAGATATAAATTCAGGTGAAGGGGGATGGTATCGCAGGCGAGAATTGGCAAGGCTGTTTCAGGATACATCTAAAAATCTTTAAAGGCAGGTGTTTCGTTAATGTTGTTATCAAGCTTCGATAATGCAGTTATTATTTTATTTACTCTGTTCATTGTGTTTGTCGGCTATCATTTTTCGAAAGCCGTAAAAGACATGGAGAGTTTTTATCTGGGCAACCGCAGTCTGCCCTGGTCGCTGATTGTTGGCGCGCTTGTCGCTACCTGGTATGGCGGGGTGGGCACCGTGGGTACGGTTGAATATGCCGCTTTATACGGCCTGTCCATTTGGCTTATCTGGTGCGTTACCGCGCATGCCGGCCGGATACCGCTGGCATTATGGGTTGGTCCGAAAATTCATGTCCGGACAGACATAACGGTGCCGGATTTGCTGGAAAGTGTTTATGGTAAAGGGGTAGCCATACTTGGGGCCATTCTCATGTTTATTTATTGCACTCAGTTAGGCAATGTAACGGCCATGGGGTTCATTGGCAAAGCCGCCTGGGGCATTAGCAATGTAACGGCCGGTATCCTTTGTGTCGGCATTGTGGTCGTGCTGGCTGTGCTTGGCGGTTTGATGGGGGTTGCCGTAACCGATATGGTGCTGTTCTGGTGCATGTGCTTCGGGCTGACAATGGTTATGCCGGGACAATGGACCGATATTGGCGGCTGGGCAGGCCTCACGCAGGCTTTGGCCGGTTCGCCGGAATTACTGGATCCTGTCGGCGGACTTACGCCGATGAAGGCAGTCATGCTGTGTGTGCTGGCGTTCGGCGTTTATGCCGATCCGACCTTCTATCAGCGCTTTTCTGCCGCCGATTCCCCGAAAGCAGGCCGGCGGGCCCTGTTATCCTGCTTTGTTATCTGGATTTGTTTTGATATTGTGCTAACCTTGGCCGGTTTGGTTGTTAAGGCCAAATACCCGGATATGGTACCGGGCGAGGGGTATATCAAGCTGGTGCTGGAAAGCCTGCCGGAAGGCGTGAGAGCCTTGTTTATCATCGGTCTGGTAGGCGGGATTGTATCGGCTCTGGATGGGTATTACCTATCGGGCGGCGCTACGCTGGCCAATGATATCTATGCCCGCATGAAGGGGGATCTTACGCAAAAACAGCTGGTGTTTGCCACCCGGATCGGCATCATCTTTGTAGCCGGCTTGTCGCTGTTAGTGGCCTTTCAGTTTACTACTGCGCAGGATGCGTTTATTTTCGTCGGCAGCCTGTGGATGGCCGCCGGATTTGTACCCATTGTCGGGGCTTTGGTCTGGCCGGGAA
>JAEZQV010000061.1 GCA_023441125.1 Bacillota bacterium | reverse complement strand
GTCAAATGGCCCCAACCAGTCTGGTCGGGCAGGTCACCAATACTTCGCCCTATGGCCGCAATGCTGACTCTGCCGGCTATCCCATTAAAGTTTCGGAAATGCTCTCAACACTGGATGGCGCTAAATTTATCGCCCGCGTGGCAGTTAATACCCCCGGCAACATGGCTAAGGCCAAAGCGGCGATAAAGAAAGCTTTCGAGGTCCAAATCCGGGGCGAAGGGTTCGCTTTGGTTGAAGTTTTATCAACCTGTCCCACGAATTGGGGAATGAGTCCGATAGAAGCTACCGACTGGCTGGCTAAAAACCTGGCAGCCTATTATCCGCTTGGTGTTTATAAAACATCTGAGGAGGCGGCAAAATGACTCACGAAATGATCATGGCCGGATTCGGCGGCCAGGGAGTCATGCTTATGGGCCAGCTTTTGACCTATGCCGGCATGATTGAGAACAAACAAGTTTCCTGGATACCGTCCTACGGGCCGGAAATGCGCGGCGGTACAGCCAATTGTTCGGTAATTGTTGCTGACGAACCGATAGGCGCGCCTATCGTATCAGAACCCAATCTGGTCGTTGCGATGAACCTGCCATCCCTGGATAAATTTGAACCGTTGCTCCAGCCAGGCGGGATACTGATCATCAACAGCTCCCTGATTAATCAGGCGGCCAAACGTACCGACATCAAGGTGTATCGTGTCCCGGCCAATGACATCGCCGCCCAGCTTGGCAATGTTAAAACAGCCAATATGGTGATTGTCGGGGCGCTGATTGGGGCAAGCCGCGTAGTATCCACCCAGGCGATACTGGCGGCTTTCGCCAAGATGTTTGCCAAGAAACCGGAATTACTGGCTATCAATGAACAGGCCATCCGCTTAGGGGAAGAATTTATCAACAACAACATGTAACCAGCAAAAGAACTGCCTATAAAGGCAGTTCTTTTGCTGGTTACATTAAAATCCGGCGTAAGGGGAGGATTTCGTCCGCAAACAGCGAACGTTTAATTAAATATTCTAAAATTAGAGCGAGATGATCTCCATGCTTAATAGCCGGCTGCTTACAGCCATGCTAGCTACTGTTATAAATACAAATCCGTCAGCGCTTATAACAATAGATGCAGCCGGCTTTATTTTGCACGTTTATATTTCCGGCCGCTCACCAATATCGCCAGCTGTCTTCACCGGCAAGTGTTTTGCCAAATTTATCCGTATCCTATTCGGCGCAGCTAATAGCCAGCGCATCCTTGCTGCCGTCCAAACCTGCCTGGCGACTAATCAGCAGACTAAGCTTTCCCAATTGAGACATGTCTCCAAACGAGATTTAACCGAGTATTTTGACTGCAGTATTACGCCGGCGCCCGAGCATACGATTGTGGTTTATTTTCAGAAAACTACGGAAAGCGTATTATTTCAGGAGGAATTTTGCACCATTACAGAACAGCATGAAGCGTTAAACCAGGATCTTTGCGTGGCAATGGCTAATCTTGATTTCCAGCTAATGGACTTGGAACATGCCCATAAGAAATTATCGGCTTTATATCGCATAACGGCGATCGTCCAAAAGACGGTTGATGAACGGGAAGTCCTGGAAGAGATATTAGATGGCGTAATCCGCGAGCTTGGCTTTATAAATGCGGCCATCTTCTTGCTGGATTCCCAGTCACAGGAACTGGTTAATAAGGCCCACCGGGGCTATGACAGTACGATGCGAATCCCCTTGGGGCAGGGAATCACCGGCTATGCGGCATCACATCGGGAACTTGTTTACGTACCGGATATAACCCTTGATCCCCGTTATATTCCCGGCACCAGTAACGGCTTCAGTGAAGTGGCGATCCCACTGATAGTCAATGATCAGGTGATTGGTGTCCTCGACGTAGAAACATCGGCAGATCAGGCCCTAAAAGCCTATGACCTTAACTTACTGCGCTCGTTGGCAAGCCAAATCGCTATGACAATTGCGCATGCCAGCCTTGTGAGCCAGGCCCGTCTGGAAGCCTCGACCGACGGGTTAACCCATGTCTACAATTACCGCCATTTCCGCAATATTCTGCAGCAGGAGTTAAGGCGGGCGGTTCGCTATCAGCAGCCACTTTCTTTATTAATGATTGATATTGATTATTTTAAGCACTATAATGATATTAACGGCCATCTGTATGGTGATGATGCCCTGAAAGCAGTTGCTGTCCTTGTACGCCAGTATTGCCGGGATACTGATTATGTGTTTCGTTATGGCGGTGAGGAATTTGTAGTTTTATTACCGGCGACAGCCGCAATGCAAGGCCACATAATTGCGGAGCGAATAAGGAAGGCTATTGCTGAATACCCCTTTCAAAACAGTGATACGCAACCAGGAGGAGCATTGACGGTGAGTATCGGTATTGCAAGTTATCCTTACAACGCGGACAATGAAACTGACTTAATCGCAGCAGCAGATACAGCATTATACGCAGCCAAACGTTCCACCCGGAACCGCAGCTGCCTGTGCAATGAGAAGATCGGTTAAACTCACTGGCAAAAACCGCAAAACTTTATAGTCGGAATCGAAAAGTATGTACTGGTGGTGTCAAAAGTGACTTATGAAGAATTAGGTGATACTAAATCGTATTCTTTGGCCGGCACCGGCCAGGAAGTACGGTTTATTACTGATGTTTTAAGCTTGAATCCCGGTCAGTCTATTTTGGATTTATACTGTGGCTATGGACGCCATGCAATCGAACTGGCCAAACAGGGATTTACCGTAACAGGAGTAGATGCAACCCAGGATTTTTTAGATATTGCCGTGCAAAAGGCCAAGGAAGCCAACGTGACCATCACCTTTGAGCAAAAAGATATGCGGGAATTAAATTATGCTGGCGAATTTGCCGCTGTAATTAATATGTTTGCTGCATTTGGCTATTTTTCTGATGATGAAAATGCGAATATCATTAAAAAGGTTGCGCAAGCACTACAACCTGGCGGTCTTTTCCTGATTGATTTGCTAAATAGGGACTGGATGGTTCGTAATAATTTAAACCGTTACTGGCGGCACCCTAGCGGCGAATATGTGCTTTCTTATAAAGTACAGCTTGAGAACGGAATCGCGACCATGAAGCGGCAATTAATCAATCAAATTACCGGTGCCAAAATTCAATACGAATTTATTCTAAGAGCATATTCACTTCCTGAAATGCAAAATATTTTCACCTGCAGCGGTTTGGACATCATGGCAACCTACGGCGGCTTCGACGGCCGCCCCTATAGTTCTGAAACTCCGCGTATGATAATTTTAGGCAAAAAGAATAGCTAGCTTACACAGAGACCAAAGCAGTCTCTGTTTTTTTTTTGCACCGCCGAATAACACAGTCTCACTGCTCGCTCATAACATAAGCTAGAAAGGAATATGCGAGGTGAGCGCAATGATTGTCACCATCAACAATCTTTCGCGGAATGTTTGCCCTAAAATCGGTGTTGCGCTAAGCGGCGGCGGGTTGCGGGGAGCATCACATATTGGTGTACTGAAAGCGTTACGCGAACATAATATACCCATTGATTATATCGCCGGAACCAGCGCCGGAGCAATTGTGGCCACTATGTATGCCTACGGCTATACACCGTCACAAATACAAGCAATTATTGAGGAAGTTGATATCCATACTTTAATTGATTTAAAAGTTACCACCACGGATTTATTTAAACACGGTTTCAAATGGCTGGTGAACGGCAAATTTCGCTTTTGGTCGGTTTTGCCCACAGGGTTAATTAAAGGTGATAAAATTGAGGCTTTTTTTACAAAATTATGGCAGCAGCGTACTGTGCGCGACACAATGATACCGTTAGCTATTACCGCAGTTGATATAAAATCTGCCGATACCGTTTTTTTTATATCCCCGTTGCCGCCTCAGCGGGCTATTCTAAATGCAAGATATTATCATAATGCACTGCTATCAGAAGCCGTACGCGCCAGTATTTCCATCCCGGGAATCTTTTTCCCGAAAAAATATCGCGGCATGACTTTGGTAGACGGAGCTGTAAAAAATAATCTACCTACCGACATTCTCAATCATATGGGCGCCGATAAAGTCATCGCCGTGGACCTCGGCTATGCGGGTCAGCCTAATTATGAAGCCAACTCGGTGGGGGAAATACTTATGCAATGTATAGAAATTATGGGCCGCGAGGTAACACTGATGAAATCTGAAAAATACGCGGATGTTATCATCCGCCCTGAAGTATATGATCTTAATTACAAGGACTTTAACCAAATAAATGAATTAATTAAACATGGCTATCAAGCTGCACTTGAAAAAATTCCCAGAATACAAAATCTCCTATAATCCGTTAATCCTGCTCATTTTGACCTGCATATCATACAGTAAGCTGTTTTCAGCAATTGCCGCGTCGAGGGGGCAGAACGGTGACTATACTGGATACTAGTAGAGTATTTCGTGACTTATTAAAAAATACAGCCAATGATGCTAATTTGGTCGGGGTAGGGCAGGGTCATAAATATACCCGCGGGACAAATACAGGCGAGAAGGCCCTGGTAATTCTAGTCAGAAAAAAACAGCCTAAATCCGAACTGAGCCGTAGCCAGGTCATACCCGGCATCTTGGAGGATGTACCAACAGATATAATCGAGGTAGGGGATATAAAACTATTAACGGCAAGAAGGGAATTGTGCCGCCCGGCCCAGCCGGGAATGAGTCTTGGACACTATAAAATATCGGCCGGAACTTTCGGAGCTGTTGTTAAAGATAAAACAAGCGGTGAACCGCTTATTTTATCGAATAACCATGTATTGGCCAATATTACTGACGGATATGACGGCCGAGCCAATATCGGCGACCCGATTATTCAACCCGGAATATATGATGGCGGTAAAGTGGCCGACTGTACGATAGCTCATCTGCGACGGTTTGTTCCCCTGCATCATGAGGTAATTACACCGCATTGCAAATTTGCCAAATTATTTGAATCAGTACTTAACAAATGCATCCATGCATTTCGGCCTGAATACCAAATACAAGTCTTACGGGACAGTGAAAAGCAAAACCAAACGGATTGTGCTGTGGCAGCGCCAATAAATCCGGAGTCTATCCGTGCGGAGATTTTGGAGTTCGGCGTTGTCAACGGCAGCCGTAAACCGGAATTAGGTATGAGGATAAAAAAAAGCGGCCGTACCACCGGTGTAACTTACGGTCAAATCGTGGCCACCAATATTACTTTCAAAGTCAGCATGAGCAATCGGGCCTATGGTTTATTTACCGACCAGATTCTGGCCACACCCATGAGTATGCCTGGTGACAGCGGTTCTTTGGTGGTAACGGATGACAACTATGCTGTCGGCCTGCTGTTTGCCGGCTCCGAGCAAGCGACAATGTTCAATAACATAGAAATTGTATTGGAGAAGCTTAATGTTACCTTTTAAATTAAATTAATTAAGCCGATAATAACCAAAAACCAGGATACCCCTGGTTTTTGGTTATTACCGCTAAATTATCAGCTATACTGGTATTGATCACTGTATGACCGGCCGCGGTTACCGCCGGCATTATTGCGCTTATTCGACTTCACATTAAAATTTTTCCTGCCATTAAATTGCATATTTTGCCCGGCCGGGTTATACCAGCCACGGTCCTGCATAGCGCTAAACAGCGTGTAGGCAGCTTCGTGCTCGTCATGCTGAAACTCTTCCATCGCATTATGGACAGTCACATTTGTCGACTCCATAACTGCGTGTTCATATAAATGGGAAAGATGCTTTTCCGTGCTGATCAGATCCAGCATAATATCGCGGTCAGACAGTCTGTTCATGCCTGCCGGCATATTCATATTATAGTTATTATTGTTGTAGCGTCTGTTATTGGCCATAGAATCACCTCATAG
>JAEZQV010000073.1 GCA_023441125.1 Bacillota bacterium | reverse complement strand
GGTCCGGTTTGAATATGAGCAGACCTCTCTGGCCTATTTGCCGAGGATTTGTGAGCATTGTCTCAACCCGGGCTGCGTGGCTTCCTGCCCGTCGGGAGCCATCTACAAGCGGGAGGAAGACGGCATTGTGCTTGTTGACCAGGAAACCTGCCGCGGCTGGCGGCTGTGCACTACCGGCTGCCCTTATAAGAAAGTCTATTTTAACTGGAAAACACACAAGGCGGAAAAGTGTATTTTCTGTTTTCCGCGCCTGGAAAGCGGCCAGCCGACCGTTTGCGCGGAGACCTGCACCGGCCGTATGCGGTATATCGGCGTTGTTTTCTATGATGCCGACCAAGTAAAGGCGGCAGCGTCGACTGTACGCGAGCAGGAACTGTATGAAGCGCAGCTGGGTGTCTTTTTAGATCCTAATGACCCGGTTGTAGCCGAACAGGCGCTTGCCGGCGGCATCAGCCCGGACTGGCTGGAATGCGCCCGCAAGTCGCCGGTCTACGACCTTGCGATCCGTTACCGGGTGGCGCTGCCCTTGCATCCGGAGTTTCGTACGCTGCCGATGGTCTGGTATATTCCTCCCCTTAGCCCGGTTATGCGCGTTGCCGGTGAGCAGGACAGCGGATTTTTTCCGGCGCTGGCGGCAATGCGGATTCCGGTGCAGTACCTGGCCAACCTGCTTACGGCCGGCAATACCGGGGCCGTTAAGGCGGCGCTGGGCAAACTGCTGGCCCTGCGCGGCTATATGCGGGCTAAACAGCTTAATAAAGCTTTTGCAGACGCGGACCTGGCCAAAGCAAATACCAATGAGGCGGAACTGACCAGACTGTACCGTTTGTTAGGTGTGGCTAAATACCGGGAACGCTTTGTCATTCCTTACGCTCACCGGGAACAGTTCGGGGATGCCTATTGCAGTCAGGGAAGCTGCCAGGGCTTGGGCGGCAGCGTAAACGGAGGTGACAGCCATGTACGCTAAACCGCTCGTCTTGTTTTACCTGCTGTCCTGGCTGCTGGAGTATCCGGCGCATAATGCTCAGCCCGGGCAATACCAACAGGCGGTAAAGCTGCTGCCGGCCGGCGAGATACACGACCTGCTGGCCCTGCATGGAAAATATCTGACTGCGGTCAGGCACGAACAGCAGGCCGCCGCATATGTTGCGGCCTTTGATTTCAATGCCAAGACCAGTCTGTGGTTATCCGCCGGTCTATACCAGGAGGAACGGCGGCGCGGCCGGGTGCTGGCCGAACTCAAAGACCTGTATGAGCTGGCCGGGGTTGACATGGCTACGTCCGAACTGCCTGACTACCTGCCGCTGGTTTTGGAATTCATTGCTGTTGCCGATTATCACACCGGCGAGGCCGTATTGGCAAAGCTCCGCCTAGGCCTGGAGAAACTTTTAGCCGGCGTTAAAGAGGACAACAGCCCCTATCTACCGGTAATTCAGGCCTGTGTTTTGGCCACCCGGCCGGAGGCCTACCGCTTGCAGGTCCAGGAGGGGATACGCCTATGAACATGTATGTGGAGCAGTTTCTATGGGTTATCTACCCTTACGTCGTTGCCGTAATTTTTGTGCTGGGACATATATTTCGCTATATGACCGATCAACTGAACTGGACCGCCAAGTCGAGCGAGTTTCTGGAAAAGGACCGGTTAAAGTGGGGCGTGCTCCTGTTTCATTTTGGTATTTTGGCGGTCGCCGGCGGCCATGTTGCCGGGCTGATCGTGCCGAAAACCTGGTTTCTGGCCAGCGGCGTCACCGACGAGCTGTACCATATGGCGGCGCTGGGCGGCGGCGGTTTGGCCGGACTCATGACTGGCGCCGGCATTGTGTGCCTGACAATCCGGCGGTTTGGCCATGAGCGGGTGGCGGCGACCGGCAGTTTTGGCGACCGGCTGGTTGTTATCGTCCTGCTCGCCGAAATCCTGCTGGGCCTGGCCGGTACGGCCAGCGGCAGCTTTGCTGCCAGACATACCTTCGATTATCGCGAAACCATTGCCCCCTGGCTCAGAGGCCTGCTGAGTTTCCAGCCGGACATAACGCTGCTGCAGACTGTTCCGGCTATCTTTAGAGCACATATTCTGCTGGGGCTGGCTATCTTTGCGCTTTGGCCCTTTACCCGGCTGGTTCATGTCTGGAGTGTGCCGGTGGAATACCTGAGCCGGGCGTATATCCATTACCGGACCGGCCGCAAGCGGAGCCTGACTGTACCCGGCTACTATCCCGGCAGACAGGAAAATTCAACCGCCGCCACCAGGGCGTTGGTCATGGCCACGCTGGCCATGTTAATGTCCTTTGCGGTCTGGGGGCTTATATCTTCCCAGTCTACCCGGTTTCAGGCGCTATTGGGCTTGTCCGATGCGCAAACCGGCGTGATCATAGCGATACCCGTGTTAATGGGTTCTATAACCCGTATTCCGATGGGAATACTGACAGAAATGTACGGCGGCCGCAAAATCTTTACCGCACTGCTGCTGTTTTGCGCTATTCCTATTTGGGGGTTGTTGTCCGCCGCAACGTATCCGGAGCTGCTGTTCTGGGGGTTCTGGCTGGGGCTGGCCGGCTCTTCGTTCGCGATCGGCATCCCTTTTGTATCCAAGTGGTTTTCGCCGGCCCGGCAAGGATTGGTGCTGGGAATCTATGGGATGGGGAATATCGGGACGGCCGTCGCTAATTTTACCGTGCCTGCCCTCAATCGGAGCATGGGACCGGAGGGTACCTTCTATATTTACTTTGCCGGCATCGTGCTGTTTGCCCTGCTGTATTACTGTACGGTACAGGATGCGGCGGCCAAGCCGGCAGCGGTTTCCCTTGTCGCGAGCATGGCGGCTGTGTGCAAAACACAGCCGGTGTGGGTACTTAGTCTATTTTACTTTCTTACTTTCGGGTCTTTTGTGGCCATGGGCAACTATCTGCCCAAGCTGCTGGTCGATATTTTTCAGATAACCGGTGTGGAGGCCGGTCTGCGCACCGCCGGCTTTGTCGTTGTTGCTACCCTGTTTCGGCCTGCGGGCGGATATTTGGCCGACCGGCTCGGCGGCCACAGCGTACTGAGCTGGGTGTTTGCGACTATCGCGGTGACAGCGGGCGTACTCTCCGTAGATACTTCGTTCTGGCCGGTAACGGTTGCCAGCCTGATACTGGCCGCAGCGGCCGGGGTGGGTAACGGGGCAGTCTTTAAATTAGTGCCCTTATATTATCCTAAGCAGACCGGCGTTGTCACCGGTATTGCCGGCGCGGCCGGCGGCATTGGCGGTTTTTTTCCGCCGTTGGTGCTGGGCGGTGTCCGCCAGGCGTACGGCAGCTATTTTATCGGTTTTTTGCTGCTGGCCATATTTGCGCTGGCCTGCTGGTATCTCAACAGCCGCAACGCCATTAAGCGGGCGCCGGTATAAGGCATGAAACTAAGAAAAACGCCTGGCACAGGGACTGCGCCAGGCGTTTTTCTTGACCCGGAACGATTTAAAAACAGCTGATAGAAAACAAGAGAAAAAACGGGAGGACAGGGAAATCGTTTCGGGAGTAAGCGGATGGTTTCCTGCAACAACGGGCTCCCAAGGGCATATAGGGACGATACATGAAAACCGGTATAGAATGCCCGCCTGGAATTCATACCTTGACGCCTATTCTTAATAACATTATAATTTTAGACCGATACCCTTATTAGTTTCGGAGGTTAATTATGCTTCCTGTCAATCAATATATGCGGCGCAGAATCTGGGAACTTTCCTGGCCGGTGATTCTCGATCTGTCGGGGCAAATGCTGGCCGGAACA
>JAEZQV010000055.1 GCA_023441125.1 Bacillota bacterium | reverse complement strand
AGCCGTCTTGTCGTTTCGTCCAACTGACGCGCACAGTAATCTACTTCCCTTCGTTTAATAAGTACACGGTTTGCTGCATTTTTTTCTGATTAGCCAGAGTAATTACAATGGTAACATTTTTTCCATCCACACTTTTGCGAAAAGTTACGCTTTGGATGGGAGCCCGTCCGCCGTCTGTCAGCGGGCGTTTGGTTCCTGAGCCTGTCTGCCGGCAGAGTTCATTCTGGACGAGTGAATAGTTGACGCTGGTATCGGTATTAGGAAAATTCCAGCGCCGGAAGGTGAAGGTGGCTGAGTCAGTGTCGGCAGCCGCCGGCGTGTCAATGACATGACCGGCCCGGACATCATTGGCCATCAACTGGAGTGCCCAGCGGACTTCCTGCATACCGTTGTTAGCCTGCTGTCCCCTGGCTGTGGCGGTTGTCATATTGGCAAGCAGCGGCAGGGCTACGCCCAGCATGATGGCCATTACCGCCATGCCTACCAACAATTCCACAAGGGTAAAGCCTTTCTGATTGTTGCATTCCCGCTTCATGAGACGCTCCCTTTCTATATGGCCTGATCGGTATCGCGGACATAGTATTTGATAAGCTGGACATTTTTTTGGCCCTGATTCCAGGATACGACGATTTTTACCTGCGCCAAACGGTCGTTTATATCAGCGGCATCGCTTAGCCTGGCGCTGACGGCCACACTGACGTCAGCCGCATCGGCAAAGGCTGTTTTAAAGGCATCGCGGTTATTGCGGGCATTCGCAAGGTAGGTGGAAAAACCGGCATTATTATTCACATCAATTGTTTGGTAGCTGGCGGCTTGTACGGTTGTCTTCCAATCGGTTATCGTAACAGACTGCATGCCGTCACCATAGCTGGCGGCTACCTGATAAGCCCTGCTTTGCTCGGTATTGAGCAGATAGGCTCTTGTCCCCATGGTGACCAGGCCAATTAAGGAAAAAAGTGCCACAGTAGTTACCGTGATCGCAAATAATGAATCAATTAGAATAAACCCAGTCTGGTTTTTTTTTATGTTCATGGCGATGCAATCTCCCTATTTTCACGAATTTTTAATTGGCGTTTTCTTCTGTCCGGTAGGAAGGCCTGGCAGAGGTATCGACGCGAATCCGGCCTGTTTCTCTGGCAATAACGACAGTCCTGGTATTATTGGCCGGTAAAGCGGCACTGGTCAGCGTAATCATTGAATTGGAATTTTGGGTAAGATCAACGGCGTCAAAAGATAATGTATTTCCGCCTGAAAAAATGACCGAGATGCCGCTGGGCAGTGTCCGGGCAGGCAATTTTGTGCCGGCGGCTTGATCGGTGACAATCTGATAGGAAGTTCCAGAAAAAGTAATATTCACTTTATTCATATCCTCCTCGCGGCGTTTTTCCATTGACAATTGCTGCATTGTCCGAACATCGGCCGCAAGTCGGACGGTGGCAGTCTGTAAATCATTTTGGGCGATCATACGGTTTATATTTACAATGGCAATGGATGCAATAATTGCCAAAAGAGCTATAACAACCACTATTTCAATCAGAGTAAAGCCTTTTTGTGAACGCAGTACTAGCATATATATCCTCCTTGACCCGCTGCGCAGGCATTAAAGAACAAAATGTTGATGAAATTTATTGTCGAAAAAACTGATTTTCGTACCGGGCTTATTACTAAGTAATATTATAATTTACTGTACTATTTTCCAGAGTGACTTTACAATAATCTAAATGTTAAATAAATGTAAAAAAAAGTTATTTTTTATTAATTTGTAAAATTAGCATGTTTTTGCTAAAGCTTACAAGAAAAAGAAAAATGACACTATGAGCGCCGAAAAATTAAAAGTAGCCGCAAAGCCTTTATTTATAAGGCTTTGCGGCTGCTTTTCCTGTTTTTTAACCACAACAGTCCGGTTATATTTTTCATAAATAATCTAAATGCTAAGCAAATGTAAATAAAAGTTATTTTTTTGTAAAATCTTCTGTTTCTGTATATATTTGCTTAAGGCTTTATGATAATGTAGTGATTGCAGAAAAACGCCTCTTGCCGGTTTAGGCAATATGACGTCGGTATATAGCAAAGCGTGGCATTTATTGCTTGTAAAATGCAATATTTAATTTTCTGGCGACAAAGGATGGTGCGAAAGATATGAATAGACAGGCCATAGCGTCCCTGCCTCTAAAATTGGCAGTCGTAGTGGTGGTTGGGTTGGTATATTTACTGGCATATTTTTATTTTTGGTCTTCTCCCACTGATGCTGTTGTTTCGCCGCCGGCAGTAAACAAGCCGCCGGCGACGGCAGCCGCCCAGCCGGCGGTGGCCGGCCAGGGGCCCGGTGAAGGCCGGGAACGGCTGAATCCCTTTGATGTGCCGGCGGTATTTCTCGCCAGTCAGCAAGCAGATCAGGCATCAGCAGCAACTCAGGCGCCAAATGCCGCTGCCGGTCCAGGCGTCTATGGCGGGGGCCGGATGGTGGAACCGGTACGCCTGACAGGGATAACAGTCACCGGTGTGGCCCGCGGCGATGACGGAGTGAGTCTGGCTGTGTTAAATAGCGGCGGCAGCCAGGCCAGGGCCTACCGTCCGGGGGAAACAGTCAATGGTTACCGGATTGTGGCAATTACCGGCAATGCGGTGGTTTTTAACGGACCTGCCGGGAGGGAGATTCTGCCGGTTGCCACTCAGATGAACAAAGCTGCCAAAAGCAATGCAGAAGAAAGGACAGGTATGAAAGATGATACAATGCAAACCGTGGCGCACTAAGTTAGTCCTGGCATTTGCCGTCAGTATGATGAGCTGGTTTATCGTCATGCCGGCCTGTTTGGCAAAGCCTGCTGCCGTCAGCCTGAATTTCGTACAGGAGGACATCCGGGTAGTGCTGCATACTTTGTCGCTGCTAAGCGGTACGAACATGATTATCGACGAATCCGTGGCCAAGGATTCTCCCACCATTACCATCAGGCTGGACAATGTGCCTTTCGACAAGGCGGTTGACCTGATTGCCCAGGCAAAAGGGCTGACATATCACAGTACAGAAAATGCCATTATTTTTGAGCGTTCGGATATTGGGGATTCTGCCATTATTAAGCTGCAATACGCCGATGCGCTGGATGTAAAGAAGTCGCTGGCCGGAGCGACCGACGGGCTGAAGTTAAAAGTAGATACAGACATTCCGGCCAACGCGCTGGTGCTGACCGGTTCTTCGCTGGGAATTTACCGGGTTAAGGCAATGGTTGGCGAGCTGGATAAAAAACCTCAGCAGGTGCTGATGGAAGCGAAAGTAGTCGCCATCAGCAAGTCGGCTACCAAGGATTTGGGCATTCAGTGGTCGTGGGATGAAGCCCCCAAGACTTACGAATACGAGGCACCGACCTATAGCTATGACTCGTCAACCAAGACCTATATTCAGCAGACACCGGGAAAGATTACCCGTCATACTAATGTGGGCAATGCGTATCCGGGTATCATTCAATTCGGCAGATCGCCGGACGGTCATCCCTACGAGTTCTATTACTCTGCTAAAATTAACGCCCTGGTAAGCAATGGCAATGCCAAGATTTTGTCACAACCCAAAGTCGTAACGATCAACGGCAAAGAAGCGCGTATTTTAGTCGGTGACCGGATTCCTGTGCAAACTTCCACCGTGGCTAACGGTACGACCTCCACTTCCACTTCGTATGTTGACACAGGCATTAAACTCACGTATACGCCGGTGGTGGGGGCTGACGGGCAGATTACAGCCCGAGTGCATACGGAAGTCAGCACCCCGCAGTTGGTTTCCGACATTAAGCAATACCAGATTACCACCCGCGAAGCCGAAACCAATGTGCGCATGAAAGACGGCGAAACGCTGGTTATCGGCGGCTTAATCGGCAGCCAGCAGTCGAAGACCTTTACGAAAATTCCTTTTTTGGGAGATTTGCCTGTTCTGGGGAGCCTGTTTAAAAATGTCAGCAATTCCGGCAGTGAATCGGAAATTGTCATATTTCTTACCGCCCGGGTTGTAGAGTAATTGAGTCGACATTTTTGATGGGTGGTGGTGTAGTGGAAAATGATCGCAAACGGCTGGGTGATTTGCTGCTGGAAGTAGGCCTCATTACGGAAGAGCAGCTGGAAAATGCCCTGCAGGTGCAAAAACAAAGCAAAGAGCGTCTGGGAACGGTCATACTGAACCTGGGCTATGTTTCGGAAGAAAATATGATTGAAGTGCTGGAATTTCAGTTGGGTGTGCCGCGCATTGAATTGAAAGAGGAAAGCATCAACAGGGCGGCGGCCTTAACTATTCCTGTACAGATGGCGGAGAAATACAAAGTGATCCCGGTCGGTAAGGAAGGGCGCAAGCTGACGTTGGCAATGGTCGATCCCACCAATTTTTATGCGATTGACGATGTGCGTCTGCTGGCCGGCTGTGAAATAGTGCCCATGATCGCCCGGGAAAAAGATGTCCTGCGGGCGATCAGCAAGGTGTACGGTGTGACCGATCTTGTGGAAAAAGCGGTAACCCGGCTGCAGCCGGAGGAAGCGCTGGCAGTCGAGCAAATGCAGACAGCCGAGGATGCGCCCATGATCGGCATCGTCAACAGTCTTTTCAGCCAGGCGGTGCGGGAACGGGCCAGCGATATTCATATTGAACCGCAGGCAGTGGAGCTAAGGGTGCGGTTTCGTATTGACGGCGTTCTGCGTGAATTCTCCTCGTTTCCCATGAATATTCATGCCGCTCTGGTTTCGCGTGTCAAGATCATGGGGCATATGGATATTTCGGAGCGGCGGGTGCCGCAGGACGGCCGCATCCAGATTCAGGAAGCCGGCCGCGCCATTGATATCCGGGTGTCCACGCTGCCGACGATTTACGGTGAGAAAATTGTTATGCGGATACTGGACAAACAGGCTGTTATGCTGGATATTAGCCGTCTGGGCTTTTCCGCAAATAATCTGGACATGTATCGCCGCCTGTTTACCCAATCCTACGGCATGATTTTAATAACAGGTCCGACCGGTTCGGGGAAAACCACCACGCTCTATTCCACGCTGGGCGAATTGAGCACGCCGGCCAAAAACGTCATTACCATTGAAGACCCGGTCGAGTACCGGTTGGAGGGCATTAATCAGGTGCAGGTCAATTTGAAAACAGGGATGACGTTTGCCGGCGGACTGCGGGCTGTTTTACGGCAGGACCCTAATATTGTGATGGTGGGAGAGATCCGGGACGGTGAAACGGCCGATATTGCCATTCGCGCCGCTTTGACAGGCCATTTGGTACTGAGCACGCTGCATACCAATGACGCTCCCGGCGCTGTCAGCCGCCTGCTGGATATGAGTGTCGAACCGTTTTTGGTCGCCTCCTCGGTATTAGGCGTCATTGCCCAGCGGCTGGTGCGTTTGATTTGCCCCAAATGTAAACAGTCGTATGCGCCGGCAGCGGATTCACCGGAACGCGCTTTCCTGGGACTTACGGCAACACAAGAAATAACGCTGTATCGCGGCAGCGGCTGTCCGGAATGCGGTAACAGCGGCTACAAGGGCCGGATGTCCATCCATGAAGTCATGCCGGTGTCGTCGGCCATTCGCGAACTGATTACGCAGCGCCGGTCTGCTGATGAAATTCGCGCGGCCGCTGTGCGGGAGGGGATGTTATGCATGCGGGACGACGGCATCGCCAAGGTGCTGGCCGGGCGGACAACTGTTGCGGAAGTAATGCGGGTAGCCTACGTGACTCTATAAGCAAAGGTGGAGCATTGTATGATCAAGGACTTACTAGTGGAAGCAGTGGGACGCAAGGTGTCTGACATTCATATTACCGCCGGTGTTCCGCCGGTATACCGGATTAATGGTCAGCTCGTCCGAACAAACCGCCCGGTGCTTTCCATGTATGATACAGCGGCCATTATGGAGGAACTCGTCAGCACCGAGCAGCGCGAGCGGTTTCTGGCGAAAGGCGAACTGGACTTTTCCTTCGCCCTCCCGGGCATCAGCCGCTTCCGGGCCAATGTATTCCGGCAGCGGGGCGCTATGGGACTGGCTTTGCGGATCATTAATGAACACATTGCCACATTGGATGAGCTTGGTCATCCCGAAATATTAAAGTCGCTGGCGCGGCAGTCCCGGGGACTGGTGCTGGTCACCGGCCCCACCGGCAGCGGCAAATCGACGACACTGGCCGCGATGCTTGATCTCATCAACAGCGAACGGGCCTGTCATATTCTGACCCTGGAAGACCCGATTGAATTTTTACATAAACATAAAAAGAGCATTGTCAATCAACGGGAGATTTATTCTGATACCAATTCCTTTGCCGATGCGCTGCGGGCTGCTTTACGGGAGGACCCGGACGTTATCCTGGTGGGCGAAATGCGTGATGTCGAAACGATCGGCATTGCCGTAACCGCCGCTGAGACCGGGCATCTGGTGTTTGCCACCCTGCATACCGGTGATGCCGCGCAGACTGTTGACCGGATTATTGATGTATTTCCATCTTATCAGCAGCAGCAAATCCGGGTGCAGCTGTCGCTGACACTGCAGGGCATTATTTCCCAGCAGCTCATTCCGCGCCGTGACGGCGCCGGGCGGGCCGTGGCCATGGAAATCCTGACGGCAACACAGGCGCTGCGCAATCTCATCCGCGAGGGCAAAAGCCATCAGATCCTGTCGGTGATTCAGACCGGTGCGCGCAATGGCATGCAGTCGATGGATCTCGCCTTAAAAAATTTGTATGGCGCCGGTAAAATCAGTTATGAAGAAGCCTTAATGCGGGCCAGCAACCCCGATACCTTTACCAAGCTGATACAGCATTGAAGAAAGAAGGGCAGGTATGGCCAAAAACTTTATCTATACGGCCCGGGACCGGGCGGGACAACTGTTAACCGGTACAGTGCTGGCCGAGGACCAGACCGCCGCCGCCGCCTATGTCCGGGAACAGGACTGCTTTGTCACCTCGATTAACGAAGATAAGCCCAAGTCCTCGACCGGCCAGTTTTTAAAAAAGCTGCGGCGGGTCAGGACCAAAGATCTGGCGGTATTTTGCCGTCAGTTCAGCACCATGATTAACGCCGGCATTCCCATACTTTCCTGTCTCGGCATTTTGATGGAGCAAAGTGAAAATTCACTGCTGAAGGAAACGCTGCAGGATGTTTATAAGCGGGTGCGGGAAGGCGAAGCGCTGTCCCGGTCGCTGGGAACCTATCCCAATGTATTTCCCCGGCTTATGATCAGCCTGGTGGAAGCCGGCGAACTGGGCGGCGTAATGGAAGAAGTATTGGACCGTCTGGCCGCCCAGTTTGAAAAAGAACATAAACTGAACGAAAAAGTAAAGTCCGCGACGGTATACCCGCTGGTTGTCATGAGCATCGCCTGTTTGGTGGTTATCTTCATTCTGGTCTTTGTCTTGCCGACCT
Organism: Bacillota bacterium; assembly: GCA_023441125.1. The sequence goes on along the minus strand of JAEZQV010000055.1, from coordinate 263 downwards.
TTGTCAAGATGTTTGAGGGCATGCGGGTGGAACTGCCGCTGCCAACCCGGATACTGCTGGCGCTCAGCAGTATCTTGCAGAACCATTTCCTGTTGCTGGCCGTGCTGGCGGCGGCAGGCGCGTTTGGGCTCCGGCTGGCGTTACAGCAACCCAAGATACGGGGCCGGTTTGACGCTGCCTTTTTGCGGCTGCCGGTTGTCGGCGTACTGACCCGTAAAATCGAGATTGCCCGTTTCAGCCGCACCCTGAGCACTCTGTTGCGC
>JAEZQV010000025.1 GCA_023441125.1 Bacillota bacterium | reverse complement strand
AGTTTCACCGGCGGGGAACCGCTCTGCCAGGCACAGGCAATCGCCCAATTGGCGCCAAAATTACTGGCGCCCGTGTATCTTGAAACCAACGGTGTTTTGTATGAACAGCTTGCCGGTGTTCTGCCATATATTGATATTATCAGTATGGATATAAAACTTCCCGAAATTACCGGCCAAGAGTACTGGCGGGAGCATGATGAATTTTTGCGGCTGGCAGTGAACAAAAAAACTTTTGTCAAAATTGTCGTGACCGGGCAGAGTAAAGCTGCTGAATTACACAAGGCTTTCGCCCTGGTAGCAGCTGTTGACGCCAATATTCCCGTGATTTTACAGCCGGTTACCCCGGTTAATAACTGTAAGCCTGTTTCGCCTGAAGTCATGCTGGCCTGTCAGGAGCAGGCCCTGGGCTTGCTTGCCGACGTTCGGGTAATTCCACAGACCCATAAGTTTATGGGTCAACTATAACACTGGGGAGGTTGGTTTTTTGCATATCCTTTTAACCAACGACGATGGCATACAAGCGCCGGGAATAAACGCTTTGTGGCAGGAGTTGTCGCAAATCGCCAGAATTACCGTAGTAGCGCCTGACAGCGAAAAAAGCGCCTCCAGTCAGGCTATCACCGTCCATCATCCGATCTGGGTAGATAAGCATCCTATGGCTGACCAAAATATCTCCGCCTGGCGGGTTGGCGGCACGCCCACCGATTGTGTAAAAGTTGCGCTGGAGGCTCTGCTCACCGATGATCAGCCGGATATTGTCGTATCAGGCATCAATCAGGGTTCCAATCTGGGAACCGATGTGTTATATTCCGGCACCGTCAGCGCCGCCATTGAGGGAGCATTGCACGGCCTGCCGGCTATTGCCATGTCTTTGGACTGCTGGCAGCCTTTTGATTTTGCGCCGTCAGCCAAAGCGGCCAGGAAAATTATCCAGACAATGATTAACAAAGCGTTGCCGCCAAACACCCTTCTTAATGTTAACGTACCGGCCTTACCGGCAACTGACCTGCAGGGAATGGCGATTACCAAGCTGGGGGTCCGCAACTACGAAAATACGTTCGAGCGTCGCCTGGACCCCCGGGGACGCACTTATTACTGGATGAGCGGCCATATCACGGAAACTGAAAACGATCCCGACAGCGACATTATTGCTGTAAAAACCGGAAAAGTTTCCGTTACGCCAATTCACTTTGATTTAACCAACTACGGCATCATGCACCTCCTGGAAAGTTGGGAGTTAGAATTATAAAGAAATTCTCCAGCCCGGCATATTTGGCAGTTATTTGCATAAATTTACAGTAAAATATCTTTCAGGAGGGAGTATTATGGCCAAAGTTTCCCGCCGGACAAGAAACCATCCTCCAACTCCGCAAAATACCAATATACCGCTGGCAATTTTCAAAGGGGTTGCGCTCAGCATAACTGTCTCGCTCATTTGCGCCGTATGTCTTTCCTTGATAAGCCTAATATCGGACAGCAAATTTATCGATAACTATATTGAGTACATAATGGTGGCCGTAACGATGATCAGTATTTTTATCGGCAGTGTGTATGCGACCAAACAAACGGCAGCCAAAGGCCTCTTTATCGGCTGTACTGTCGGCATAATCTATGTAATGTTTTCCGTTGGCGTGGGTCTGGAATTAGGTCAGGAACAAGTGTCCTGGCTCATGCTTGGCAATAAATTCGCTGCCGGCAGCTTAGCAGGTGCGCTTGGCGGGTTTATTGGCGTTAATTTGTAAATACGGCAATTGGCCAGCAGGGATTAGCAATCCAATCTTGAATTTTTTACTAAGGTGACTGTGGAATATGTTCCCAGAGCAATAGCCGCTAGATAATTCTAAATGTATTGCGGACTTTTTGCTTACTTTTTGGGGGACAACCCTGAATGTCGGCTTACTTTATGCTGACAGAGGCCTTCCACAGGCTCCTGTTTGCCGGTTTATAACAGGCAACACTCCAGGGGAGGTCAGCAATTGAAATTTAAAGGCATCTTATTTGATCTTGACGGCACGCTCATTGATACATCCAACCTGATTATCCGTTCCTTTCAGCATACTTTTACGCGGCATTACGGCCGTCCGCTTACGGCGGCAGAGGTGTATGCCTTTTTCGGCAAGCCGCTCAAGGCCGCCATGGAGCATTACGGTCCGGATAAAGTGGATGAACTTATAAACACCTACCGTGAATTTAACCTTGCTCACCATGACCAGCTAACCACCGGCTTTGCGGGCGTACCGGAAACCATCCGGAAAATTTACAATGCGGGCATACTAATGGCGATAGTAACTTCCAAGAGCCGCGGTACAGCCCTGCGGGGACTCAGACTGTTTCATATGGATCAGTGCTTTGCGGCGGTTATTGGCCATGAAGAGTGCAGGAAGCACAAGCCTGATCCCGAACCGGTATATAAGGCCCTTGCCGCCATAAAGCTTGCGCCGGCTGACTGCCTAATGGTCGGTGACAGTCCCTTCGATTTAGCCAGCGCCCGGGCCGCCGGCGTAAAAACGGCTGCGGTCCGCTGGACTCAGATTGCCTGGGACAACCTGTTAGCCGAACAGCCTGACTATATCCTGAATACGATAGAAGATTTGCTTGCAATCTGCGAGTTAGAACTATAAAGCTAGGGGGATAGATAATGAACATCGCAATTATTGGCGGAACAGGCGTGTATGATCCGAAGATTCTCAATAATGTGCGCGAGCAGGTAATTCCAACCCCATACGGCGTGGTCCGGTTTATGAGCGGGGAATATGCTGGCAAGGAAATCGCCTTTATTCCCCGTCATGGCAGCAAACATTCCATTCCGCCTCATCTCATCAACTACCGGGCCAATATTTGGGCTATGAAAAAACTGGGCGTAAAAAATATCATCGCCACGACCGCGGTTGGCTCACTGAATCTGGCTATGAAACCGGGTAATTTTGTACTCATTGATCAGTTTCTTGATTTTATTAAAAACAGAACGACCACGTTTTACGAAGGGGGCGCCAGGGGAGTTGTACATGTTGACGTAACAACTCCTTATTGTCCGTCCATCCGGGCTGTAGTGGCCGAAACGGCTGCTAAACTGGGTATAACCATGCACCAAGCGGGGACCTATGTCTGCACCGAAGGCCCGCGCTTTGAAACGCCGGCGGAAATCAAGATGTTTGCCAAGTTTGGCGGCGATGTTGTCGGCATGACCAACGTGCCGGAGGTCATACTGGCCCGGGAAGCCGAAATGTGCTATGCCACTATTTCAATGGTAACTAACTTTGCTGCCGGCATATCACCGCAGCCGTTAACGCATCACGAAGTTCTGGAGACCATGCAAGCCAACACCGAAAATATAAAACAGCTTATCCTGGCAGCCATTGAGCGCCTGGCGCCGGATACGGACTGTGCCTGCCAGCACGCCTTAGCCGAATACGGCGGGTTTAAATTATAGGGGGTAAGACTACTAATGCGGACACTGGAATGGTCGAATGACTGTCTTACCTTGCTAAATCAGACATTATTGCCAAATCGCGTCGAGACGATTACCTGTCACGACTGGCGGCGGGCAGCCGAAGCCATCCGCCGGCTGGAAGTGCGCGGCGCGCCAGCTATCGGCGCGGCCGCGGCCTTCGCCCTGGTACTGGGGGCCCGCGAACAGGCGGCACTTGCCTTGCCCGAATTCAAGTGTCAATTAGCCCAAACGGCTATGGCGCTGCGTCAGACCAGACCGACGGCGGTTAATCTGTTCTGGGCCATTGACCGCATGCTGGCCGTACTGGACCGTTTACCGGAAGGTTCTGCCACAGCGGCCGCCATCGCGGCGCTGGAAGAGGAAGCCATCGCCATTGCGGCGGAAGATAAAGCGGTTAATGACAGAATGGCAACCTATGGCGCCAGCCTGTTTACACAACCAACCTCCATTCTTACCCATTGCAACGCCGGCGCACTGGCTACGGTAGATATTGGCACTGCGCTCGGCGTCATCCGCAAAGCCTGGGCGCAAGGCAATGTTACAAGAGTTTTTGCCGACGAAACCAGGCCGCTCCTGCAGGGGGCCAGGCTTACCGCCTGGGAGCTGATGCAGGCTGGCATTCCCGTAACCCTGATTACCGACAATATGGCCGGCTGGGTGATGAAAAACAAACAGGTGCAGGCAGTTATTGTCGGCGCGGACCGCATTGCCGCCAACGGCGATGTAGCCAATAAAATCGGCACTTACAGCGTCGCCGTCCTGGCTAAAGAACACGGTATCCCGTTTTATGTCGCAGCCCCGGCATCCACCTTTGATTTTTGCATTGCCAGTGGTGCCGATATACCGATTGAAGAACGGTCGGCTGACGAAGTTACCTCGTTCGGGGGAAACTGTGTGGCCCCGCAAGGCGTACAGGTGTTTAATCCCGCGTTCGATGTGACTCCCCAGGCGTTAATAACCGCCATTATCACCGAGCACGGGCTGTTGCGCGCGCCCTATGACCAAGCCATACAGCAATTATCAATATTGTGCAAGTAAGGAAGGAGTTTTACGCATGGAATCAATGATTCGTGACATTAACTTAGCCCCGCAGGGAATGGATAAGATAAACTGGGTCAGGGAATTTATGCCTGTCCTTAATATTCTGAATGACGAGCTATCACAAACCAAGCCGTTAGCCGGAAAAAACCTGGTAATTACCATGCATCTGGAAGCGAAAACGGCGTATCTCGCCCTGGTGCTGAAAAACGCCGGCGCCAATGTGGCGGTAACCGGCAGCAATCCGCTTTCCACCCAGGATGATGTGGCCGCCGCCTTAGCTTCCCAGGGGGTCAAGGTATTTGCCTGGTACAACACGACAGCCGAGGAGTATGAAGAGTTTCTGCATAAGGCCCTGGATACCAAGCCAGATATCATTGTGGACGACGGCGGCGATTTGGTATCTTTACTCCACGGCCGGCGCAGCGAACTGCTTGGCAACATTCTGGGCGGTTCGGAAGAGACGACAACCGGGGTCATCCGGTTAAGGGCCTTAGCGGATGCCGGACGCTTAAAGTTCCCCATGATTGCGGTCAATGACGCCTATTGCAAATATTTATTTGATAACCGCTATGGTACCGGCCAGTCTACCTGGGATGGAATCATGCTGACTACCAACCTGACAGTAACCGGCTAAACAGTGGTGGTTGCCGGTTATGGCTGGTGCGGTAAAGGCGTGGCCATGCGGGCCAAGGGCCTGGGCGCCAATGTAATTGTTACCGAAATCGACCCCATCAAGGCCATTGAAGCCGTATTTGACGGGTTCACCGTCCTGCCGATGCAGGCGGCAGCCGCCAGAGGCGATATCTTCGTAACCCTGACAGGCTGCAAGGATGTTATCCGCCGGGAACATATGGAGGTTATGAAGCCGGGCGCCATCATGGCCAACGCCGGGCACTTTGATGTGGAAATCAATAAGGAAGAGTTAGCGGCTTTGGCTAAGACCAGACGGGTGGTACGGAAAAATATTGAAGAATTTTTGCTGGCCGACGGACGCAAACTGTATCTTCTCGCCGAAGGGCGGTTAGTCAATCTTGCCGCCGGTGACGGTCATCCCACCGAAATCATGGATTTGTCGTTCGCCATGCAAACCCTGGCTGTGCTGCACATTGCCCAAAATCATGGCGCCATGGAAAATAAAGTACATACCGTTACGGCTGAAATGGACAACCGGATCGCAGCCCTTAAACTCAATGCCATGGGCTTCAGCATTGACCGGCTTAGCCCCGCTCAGGAGGAATATCTGCGTAACGCTTAATATAAAGAGGCTAAAGGAGGCCCCGCTATGCTAAACCTTGTACTTAAGGGCGGTAATGTCTTATGCGCCGACGGCCAGGTGCGCCAAACCGACGTGGCTGTCCGCGGCTCGGTGATTGCCCAGCTAGGAACGGTCACAGAGGCGGCAGAGCGAAGCATTGACTGCCACAATAAACTGATAATACCCGGATTTATCAACACCCATACCCATGCCGCCATGACGCTGTTTCGCAGTTTTGCCGACGACATGCTGCTGATGGACTGGCTGCAAACCAAAATCTGGCCGGCCGAAGAAAACCTGACCGCCGAAGATGTATACTGGGGAACACAGTTGGCGATAGCAGAAATGGTAAAGTCAGGCACAACCTGTTTTGCCGACATGTACTTTTTTATGCCCGAAGTGGCCAGGGCCGTTGCGGAAAGCGGTATTCGCGCCGTTTTAGCCAGAGGCATGGCCGGAGTGGCCCCCACGGCCAGTCAGGCACTTGCCGAAAGCGAAAATTTCTATAAAGAATGGCATAATGGGGCCGATGGAAAAATTACGGTCATGCTCGGGCCCCATGCCCCCTATACCTGTCCACCCGATTATCTGAAAAAAGTCACTGCCCTGGCCGGAAAGTTAGGCGCAGAAATTCATATTCACCTGGCAGAAACAGCCCAGGAAGTAGCCGATTGTAAAAAGCAATACGGCAAATCGCCAATGGCTTTGATGGCGGAGCTTGACGTCCTTGACCACGGTGTACTGGCGGCCCATTGTGTCCATGTGTCGCCGGAAGATATCGCCCTCATGCAAGAAAAGCAAGTCCGGGTAGCCCACAATCCGGGCAGCAATATGAAACTGGCCAGCGGCGTGGCGCCTGTTCCCGATATGCTTCATGCCGGCCTCTGTGTGGGGCTGGGTACCGACGGTGCTGCCAGCAACAACAATTTGGATATGCTCGAAGAACTCCGGCTGGCCGCCATGCTGCATAAGGTTCATCGCCTGGACCCATTGGCTGTTCCGGCCAATACAGCCGTCACCATGGCTACCGTGCAGGGAGCCGGCGCGCTGGGTCTGGGTCAGGTTACCGGCCGGCTGGCTACTGCTTATAAGGCTGACATTACAATTTTTGATATGCAACAACCGTACTGGTATCCCCGTCACGACGCCTTATCCCTGTTAACCTACGCAGCCAATGCCCGGGACGTGCATACGGTAATTGTCGACGGTAAAATTCTGCTGGATAATTACAACCTTACTACCATCGATGAAGAACGCCTGCTGGCGGAGGTTAACCGCCGGGGCCTGCGTTTGGTTACTGGCGCCAACACTAAATAAAATTATATTTTCAGGTATCGTAAGACAGGATTTGCCATGAAAGTATTGAATACTAATACTATATAACTACGTTTAACTTGTAACTTACTCTATACCGTGTCTATTGGAGGGGCAACCATGTTTGAGCAAGCCAACCGTATGCAGGCATTAACTTCAGCCATTTTTACCCAAGTGGATGATATGCGCAAAGCCGAAGTTGCCGCTGGTAAAGATGTTATTACCTTGAGTATTGGCAGTCCGGATATGGCACCAGCACCACACATTGTAGAGGCATTAAAGGATGCTGCCGATTGCTGTTTTAATTATGGTTATACGTTATCCAAAGGGCAACCCGAGCTGTTAAACGCCATTGCCCACTGGTATCACAGTAAATTCGGCGTTGACCTTGATCCCGAAACGGAAATTCATTCCCTCATTGGCTCACAGGAGGGCCTGGCCCATATAGCTTTATGCCTGGTTAATCCGGGGGATATAGTCCTTGTCCCAGACCCTGGCTATCCAATTTTCAGCGCCGGTCCGCTCATCGCCGGCGCCGAACTCTATCGTATGCCGCTAAGTCCGGCAAATAGCTATCTGCCGGACTTGGCCGCCATTGACGAAACAGTGCTTAAGCGGGCCAAGATTATGATTTTAAATTATCCCAATAATCCACTGGCGGCCACAGCGCCGCGCAGCTTCTTAGAGCAGGTGGTTGCCTTTGCCAAACGGCACCATATTTTGGTATGCTATGATTTCGCGTACAGCGATCTGGTATTTGACGGCTATCGGCCGGATAGCTTTTTATCCATCCCCGGGGCCAAAGATATCGCTATTGAGTTTAATTCCCTGTCCAAAACCTACAATATGGCCGGCTGCAGGGTTGGCTATGTGGTAGGCAATGCCAAAGTAATTTCCCTGTTGGGACGCTTAAAATCCAATTTTGACTACGGAATATTTTATCCGCTTCAACAAGCAGCGATTGCTGCTCTGACCGGCTCTCAGGACTGCGTCACTATCACCGCCAAAAAATATCAGGCGCGCCGGGATATCATTGTCGACGGCTTTAATGAGCTGGGCTGGCGGGTAGACCGGCCGAAAGCTTCCATGTATGTGTGGGCGCCGGTACCCACCCAGCAGTCATCTTTTGACTTCACTGTGTCATTGTTAAAGAATGCCGGCGTTGCTGTTATCCCTGGCAGTGCTTTTGGCAATTGCGGCGAAGGGTATGTACGCATAGCCCTGGTGCAGCCCGAAGAACGGCTGGCAGAAGCTGTACGCAGAATAAAAAAATGGATAAAACCTTAGCGAATAGGAGGATTTTGGGATGAGGGCATTGAATTTTTATTCGTCCAATTATCACAGCCAGTTGGTTTGCCGCCGTAAAATATGCACCATAAGGCTTGGCGACAAGACCAACAAATATTCTGAAGGCGACATAGTATGGGTTACTGTCGGCAAACGCTTTTCCCAAAAGAAAAGAATATTTACCGCTGCCATTGACCGCGTATTAGTAAAACCAATATCCCAGCTGACCATGGATGATTTGCAAGGGGAGAACCCGGATCTTACCAGCATCGATGATTTACTGGCTTTTTTGCAGTCCATTTATGATAAAACCCTTACCGCAAGTGATATCGTAACTGTGGTGTATTTTTCCGAGATCATTGAGTAGCTGGTATAATATAATTTAATATAATAAAGGAGTGCATATTTTCATGTCTAAAGCAATTCCGGTAGGTATTTCCGCCCGTCACGTGCATGTGTCGCGTGAGCATCTTGATATCCTGTTTGGTGAAGGATATCAGCTGACTGTAAAAAAAGACCTGTCCCAGCCTGGCCAATTTGCCTGTGAAGAGCAGGTAGATTTAGTCACAGAAAAAGGTTCTTTCAAAAAGGTTCGTATTCTGGGTCCGGAACGTAAACAAACGCAGATCGAAATTGCCCTTACCGATGCCCTCAAGCTCGGGGTCAAACCGCCGGTCCGTGATTCCGGTGATTTAAAAGGCTCTCCCGGAATTACCATTGTCGGACCTAAAGGCGAAGTCAAAATCGAAGATGGCGTTATTGCCGCCTGTCGTCATATTCATATGACGATTGCCGATGCTGCTGACCTCGGACTGAAAGACAAGGATGTTGTCAAAGTTCGCTGTGGCGGTGAGCGCGGTCTGATATTTGACAATGTTTTAGCAAGAGTCAGTGACAGTTTCAAGCTGGAATGTCATCTTGACACAGATGAAGGCAATGCGGCTAAGGTCAATACCGGCGACACGGTTGAACTCGTAAAATAGGAATAGCTCTGGTAAATTTAAACCCCGTGTTGTACAGAACGACATGGGGTTTGATTATTATAGTTGTGTACTGGATACAATGTTCCTGAATGAATTGAAAACAAAGGGAGGGAACCGTATGCCAAAACCCGTATTCAACGAAGAACGCTGCAAAGGCTGTGAACTCTGTACGGTAGCATGCCCGCATAAAATTGTTGTACTTGCCGACCGGTTTAACAGTAAAGGCTACCGGCCGGCTACCTGCATTGATGAAGCCAAATGTGTAGGGTGTGCGCTCTGCGCCAAAACCTGTCCGGACGTGGTTATTGAGATTCATAAAGACAAAGGGGAGTGATGTACGTGGCTGAAAAAATTTTAATGAAAGGCAATGAGGCCATTGGAGAAGCTGCAATTGTTGCCGGCTGCCGTCATTACTTTGGCTATCCGATAACGCCGCAAACAGAGCTGACTGAATATATGGCCAAACGGATGCCGCAGATTGATGGCGTATTTCTGCAAGCAGAAAGTGAAGTGGCTGCCATTAACATGGTTTACGGTGCAGCCGGCGCCGGCGCCAGAGTAATGACCTCGTCCTCAAGTCCGGGAATCAGTTTAAAGATGGAAGGGATTTCCTATATCGCCGGCGCCGAGCTTCCCTGTGTTATTGTCAATATTGTCCGCGGCGGTCCCGGCTTAGGCGGCATTCAACCGGCGCAATCCGATTATTTTCAGGCTACTAAAGGCGGTGGCCACGGTGACTACCGCAACATCGTCCTGGCGCCCAATTCGGTACAGGAGATGGTAAATACCACCGTTTTGGCTTTCGACCTGGCCGATAAATACCGCAATCCGGTTATGATCTTAGGCGACGGCGCCCTGGGACAAATGATGGAACCGGTTGAATTCAGTACCAGCGCTGCCCAGCCGGTTCACAAACCCTGGGCCGCTACCGGCCTGCGAGGCCGTACCGAGTCTAATATCATCAATTCACTGCATTTACAGCCGGAAAAGCTGGAGCAGCATAATATTCATCTGCAAAAGAAGTACGCGCAGGTTAGCGCCCAGGAAGTGCGTTATGAAGAGCTCTACACGGCTGATGCGGAACTGGTATTGGTAGCCTACGGCATTACCTCCCGGATAGCCCGCTCAGCCATGGAAAAGGCCAGAAGCCAGGGGCTAAAGGTAGGCATGCTGCGCCCCATAACCTTATGGCCCTTTCCGGAGAAACCACTTGCCGCTCTGGCAAATACCGCCAAGGCTTTTTTAACCCTCGAATTAAGCGCTGGTCAGATGATCGAAGATGTACGCCTGGCTGTTAATGGCGCAAAACCGGTATATTTTTATGGACGCGCCGGCGGTATGATGCCCAGCCCCAAAGCGGTCTATGAACAGATTACCGGTATCTTTCACGGCAAGGAGGGCCGATGAGATGACAGAGAAAATCTTTTCCCGGCCGAAGGGTTTAAAGGATGTTGCTTTTCACTATTGCCCGGGTTGTCACCATGGAATCATCCACCGTCTGGTTGCCGAAGTGCTTGACGAACTTGATGTCCGGGATAAGGCCATCGGGGTTGCGCCGGTAGGCGGTTCCGTGCTGGCTTATGAATATTTCAATTTCGATGCGTTTGAGGCTGCCCACGGCCGCGCGCCGGCTGTCGCCACCGGCGTAAAACGGGTTCATCCCGACGCCGTAGTCTTCACCTATCAGGGTGATGGCGACTTGGCCGCTATCGGCTGCGCAGAAATCGTGCATGCCGCGGCCAGAGGCGAAAAAATCACCACTATTTTTGTTAATAATGCCATTTATGGCATGACAGGCGGTCAAATGGCCCCAACCAGTCTGG
>JAEZQV010000023.1 GCA_023441125.1 Bacillota bacterium | reverse complement strand
TCATCCAATCATCGACCAAATACTTATCTATCTGCCGCTGCTCCGAAGTTTCATACCAATTGTTATTTTCACTTTGCTGCTCTCCCAGCCCCACGGCGTCATCTCCTTTTTCCTCCTGTTCTTTCTTCCTTTTCAGAAGTACTGGTAATTCAGGTAAAAGAAAAAGGCCACACGTTGTGTGACCTAAATTTCAACTTAAATTTTTTAGTTATGGCCGGCTCGCCGGCATTGTTCCAGCCAATTCCGGAATAGCACCGGATCATCGATGATCTCCTGCGGCGGACTTCCGGCTATGCTGCGCTCCTGAACAGCCTGTATGCAGGCCTTGGCCTGTTCATAATATTGCGCATAGCTGGCCGCCTCAACCAGAAAGTCGTCTTCCTGCATGGCTGCGGTTAACGTCACCCCATACCTCCGGGCGTAGGTATCCAGCCTTTGAAAGTATGGGGTTTGAGAAAAAACTGCGCTGTACCGCGTTCTGTCAAAAACTCCAGCAGGGCTTCACAAAGTTTGTCCAGCACTTCTGCTGGTAAAGCCTGCTTCATGGCCTGCACGCAATCAAACAGCCGCTGCCGCTCTTCCCCGTGCAAGGCCTGCACCAGCGTAGCTTCCAGAATGGCGCTGCGCCAGGATAGCTGGACCTGCCTGTTCATCTCCAGGCCTGTCAGTTTATCCGCCAGTTGTTCTTTTGTCAGCCGGGCCACTTCTAAACGGCGGGCCGCTTTGGCCTGCTCCGCCTTAGCGGCCGTCCTGGCCTGATAATCCGGCTCATCGCCGCTCAGGGTCAATGCGGCCTTTTTTAGAAATTCGTCCTGCTCTGCTGCCAAAATTACCTCTTGCAGCAGTTCGCTAGTCTGGAGTAAATAGGCACTTCTTACCGCTTTTTCTACTGCTAACAGCTTGGCAAGGGTATCACTATGAATCTCCCTTGCCGCCGCCGTTGCTTCTTCCTGCCCGGCAGCGGCAAGAGAGATAAGCACAAAATTCTTTGTTTCGCCGGCAAAAGTAAGTGATACCTGTTTTTCCCGCGTATACAACGCATTTCCGGAATTATTCACGCTTTCCCCCCCAGACGGCGAAATCGCTGATATTGGCTTTTTTCAGGGCATTATATTTATTGAGCATTACTTTGCGGTAGGTTTCAAATTTAACTTCATCACCCTCGGCCATCAACATGGCAAAATCCAGCGCCGTTTCCAGCAAGTGCTGCAGTTTTGCATTGGTACGGGTTAGTAGTTCTTCCTGATTCATCGTCATCTCTCCTCCTAATGGAACAAGGGGGGAAATTCCCCCCCTGTTTAGCTGTTGGTAATAGTCATGGTACCTGTCCGGCCTGTCCAGGTAAACGATTCGGTCAGGGTGCCGTTAACAGTAGACGGCATACCGCCGGAATCAACAACAATATCCGGAATAGTAATCCGTTTAAGGACCGAGTTGTCAAACGGCGATTTAATCAACGCCTCCAGCCCGAGGTTGTTTTGCGCTCCGTAAGCAGGCAACTGTTCAATGCCGAACTGTGTTTCAGCAATGCCGGCATTGCCGTAGGTCAGCAGCTTGCGCAAACTGAGGTCATTCATCAGCACGCTGAAGCTGCCGCTTACTGACGGCACAGCCCCCGGTGCAAACAGCACCTGCCGGCTGCCCAGTTGAGGCACACGCGCCTGGGCCAGACTAATGCCGATTTTGGCCGACTGCAAACGGGGAATCAGGGTCTTTGCGCTAAGACCGATACTTACCGGCGTAAATTCGCCTCGCACTGCCGGTATAGCCGCATTGAATGCCGGCGACACCGGTGTTCCGATTTGGGCGGAGTAAAAAGTAACGGAAAAAATCTGGCCGGCAGCCAGTCCGCTGGTAGTAATTCTTTTGCTGGCCGCTGTATAAGTATAGTCGTTCCCTTCCATCAGATTGGTGACTGTGCCGCTACTATTCCTGGTTACTTTCAATAAATAGGCGCCGTTAAAGTAACTGTTGCTTTTGGTCTGCACCGGTGCTTCTGCACCGGTTACCGGCACCGTAAAATATCCGTTAGTGACATCAGCAGCCACAATGGTATAGTTTTTGCTGATGACGTAGCCGTCAAATACGGTCAGGTTATCCCCCATCAGACCATATGCTTCCACAGCATTGCCGGCCGTGTCATAGCCATACTGGATACTGTTTATGCAGGCGTTTCTTACATAGACGGAACGGTAGAAATTCCCGCTGTTATCCCGCACCAGGCCGACATAATCCACCTGGGCGCTCGCAAAATCAGGCAGGGTAAAGGACGCTGTTTTGCCGGTAAGGGCCCGGCACAGGTCTGTGCCCGTATCAAAAACCGAGACACTAAGCGCCACCTCGGCCGGGGCGCTGGTCACGCCGGCATGGCTGGGATTGCCAATCTCGTCAATAGCCTCGGAGGGGACATTGGCGCTGATGTCAAAGGACTGCGCCCGGTTTAACAGGGTATTATTCAGATAGTGGACGCAACGGTCCGACTTTAAGGCTGAAATAAAAGCTGGTGTTGGCAAATGAATCACTCCTTTTAATTAACTAAGGTATAAAGATAAATTTTGGCTCTGGCTTTGAAACGCTGAGTTACATCCACTTCAATCCGAACCCCGTCGCCGATCATAATAGTGCCTGTATCCTGCCGCGCTGCGTTCAGCACCGGCAGATTTTTATTCTCGAACAGGTCCTTAACCGCCTCACAGATATCGTTGCGGTCTTCCTGGCTGGTCGCATAAATGTCGGCGAAAAGTACGCGTGGCCGCTTACGGTATCCTGCCAGTTCATACTGCTCGTCCATTCGCGTCTTGTCGTGCTCAAGGGCCACAGTAAGGCCGGCGGGCGGGGCCGCCGGCAGACCATACACCAAAGACAGGCCGGGATAGGTGGATTTTAGATTTTCCAGCTGAAAATAGACGGTATGAATAATATCCTGCAACTGACTCATAATCTACCTCCTTTCTCGTTTATTTTTGAAATAGGGAGAAGTAGCAGACGAATCCATATCCGGGCAAGTTCTTGTTCCAGGTAGTTTTATTCTGTTTCATCCACGCTTATGGAAAAGCTTTGTCGGCAGCTATAATTTCATAAATCTCCTCCTATTCTTTATCCGTACAGATTGGAGCCGTTTCGGATAGGTAAATTTTTTGATTGCACATAATTTTTTATATTTAATACTGAATTTCCAAATTCAACCTCATATACTGCTACTGCAGTTTGCAATGACAATCAGTCCGCTTAAATCTAGAAAGCAATATGCCGGAATTCGTTCATTCGGTAAAATTTCTTATTGCTGCGCCGCCAGCTAATTTCAAGAGTATTTAGCTGGGAATGGATCTTCTTGGCTTTTTCTTCGATTTCCGCTTCCGTCAATTCGGGATTTTGGCGGCGGTAAGCATCTTCAATCACAGTCAGTGTGTAATATTTCATTATACTACCTCCTGTTTTTTCTTACTTTTGTTGCCTTGTCAGAATTAAGATAGCTTGTAATAAACACCAGTGCCCGCTTGATATTGTATTTTAGCCTGGCCGTGCTCAGTTTAAGATCAAGAGAAATCTCCTGATAATTATGACCTGCTTTTAGCATAGTAAGAATTTTCCGTTCTAGCGGTGATAATATTGCGATACTTTGCTCTACATCAAGCAATGTGCATAATATGTCTTCTTTGGTATTATTAGCGGAAGCAGCCCGGACTTTATCGTAATTGACCGCAGCCACCTGCACAATGCTGTATAACTCGTCATAATGCTTGATGATGCTCGTGATTTGTTCAATAGTGTACTCATTGTTTCTCGCTTGTTCATCTTCACAGTAATGCTTCATACTATCCCCCCTATTCTTTATCCGTACAAGTTGGGATACCAAAGTTACAATATTTTCAAAAATAATTAATATTTTTCTAACAAATTTAGGTCCGGATATTGTCTGGCTAATTTATCTCTACTAGTTACATACATGAAACAGAGCAGGGAATAGGCCACCGGCCCCTGCCCTGCTCCCTCGTATTTGCCGGCCAGCCTCATCTGCTATGCCTTCCACTTAACGTCTCAGCCCCTACTAAGAACAACCTAATTATTTCCGGCCAAAAAAATCCCGGCTATCAAAATAGCCGGGAAGGAAATATAAAAAAACCTAATAATCCCCTCCCTATCACTCGTAGGTTAAAGCGGTGATTGTCAAACAGGCAGTTCTCCTGGCTCCGGATCTTCACTTACCCAAACCTTCCCAGAATGTTTATTCCAGTGGTATACTCTTGGGTTCGCTCCCCGTTACAGTGGCGGGACCGCGCCGGCCTTACACCGGTCTTCCCTATTAAGCCCCATAGGGCACCTGTAGCAGCATATATGAGGTTTGTTATAGCTTAACAGAAAATGTAAAAAAATAGCAATACATTTTCTGATCTGATCGACATAGTCGGCAATTGGCAAGCCCTTTACCGTCTCTTATTGTCAGTTGTCACGGATTTTCTGCTTACAGAACGCACCTGACGGCCAGGCTAGAGCATCATTCTTACCTGGCCGTCAATTTATTTGAATTTTCTTTCCTCTGTTTACGCAGGCAATTTGAAAGTTTTGACGAATTATGAATATAACACCAGTTAATTCTTGTTTTTTGTAAAATTAAAATGTCAGAAATGAATAATCAATACTGCTTGTG
>JAEZQV010000436.1 GCA_023441125.1 Bacillota bacterium | reverse complement strand
GGCATCGGCGCCAATTTCATTGGCAAAAGCCTGACTGGTAGGTCCGCCGCCAATCATGACTTTATATTTTTCCCGCAAATTCCGGGTTTTGAGATAATCGACAATCGCCTTCTGGGCTGCCATAGTGGTGGTCAGCAGAGCGCCTGCAGCAATAATATCGGCGCCGACCTCTTCCGCTTTGGCCAGGAAACTCTCTGCCGGCTGGTCAATGCCAATATCATACACCTTATAGCCGGCAGCCGTCATCATTGCCCCCACGATGTTTTTGCCGATATCGTGAATATCGCCGGCCACCTGGCCGATGACCACTTTCCCTTTGCTGTCGCTACTGCTGGCGCCTGTTTCGGCCACAACCGGCTCAAGCAGATCAAGCCCGGCTTTCAAGGCATCGGCCGCCATCATGACATCAGGCAAAAAGGCTTCGCCTGCTTTCCATTTTGCGCCAAGTTCTTCAATCCCTTTAATTAAGCCGTTTTGAATGGCAGCAACCGGATCGAGCTTTTCATCAATAACCTGCTCTACATATTCCGCCACCAGATCTTCATCACCGTCAAGAACCGCTTGTCTTAAATTCTCAAAAATTTCACTCATAAGATTTACCTCCATTTATTTTGTAATGTAAACTGAAATTAACCCTGTAAATAGTCAGCCGTCTTTTTCTCTACGAAGCTCTGCAGCGCCTGGAGAATATCACCGTCAAGAGCGGGTGCCTGGTATTCGGCCAGCATGGCTTTCCATTTGCGTTCAGCCCGTTTGTTGGTATCCAAGCCTTCTTTGGCCCAGCTGTCATAGGACAACCGGTCACTGAGCTGCGGGCGCCGGAGTTCTTTGGGATGGTTTTGCTTGGTATGCTTCTGGGTGAGGAAATGGCCCCCCGGACCGACCTTTTTGATAACTTCAAAGGCAAAATTATCTTCAGAGAATTCAATGCCCTTAAGATAACGCAAAATCATCCCGGCGATTTCATCATCAACAATGAATTTTTCGTAAGACATAGCCATGAAATATTGTAATATCCCGGCGGTGTGCAGCACGAAATTGATGCCGGTCACACTGGCGGCCATTAACGTCATCATGGATTCATAACCGGCCTGAGCATCAACAATCTTGGCATCGTTCAGACCGCCGCCGCCCCGGCTGGGAACCCGGTAGAATCTCGCCAACTGCGCACTGGCCGAAGTGAAGAGAGCCCCTTCGGGATTGCCGATCGCCAGGGACCCGGTCTGCATGTCGGTGATGGCGGAAGTTGATCCATACACTACCGGATTGCCGGGATTGATGGTTTGCACCAGGGTAATGCCGGCCAGCACTTCTGCGTTTTGCAGGGCCAAGGAACCGGCCATAGTGCCTGGTCCTGTCGATCCGGCCATAACCAGCGAGGCAATTACCATCGCCTGCCCGGACTGGGCATAAGCCATTAACGCCCCCAGCATCCGGTCGTCATATTTTAGCGGGGTAACCGAATTGATGAGACAGATCAGGGCCGGTTTCTCCCGGATTGCCTCCTTGCCGCCAAACAGAATGGCCGCCATGTCGATGCTGTCCTGGGCTTTCTCAAAGCCCGATGCACTGCCCATAAAGCATTTATCAGAAAGGGTTATGGAACTGTAAGCCATCTTCAAATGCCTGATGGCGTCCGGAACATCGGTCGGCTCGGCTGCGGTACCGCCGGTCATATGCTGGTTGACACTCAGGTGAGCCAGCTTTACGAAGTTGTCATAGTCTGTCAGGTTCGAAGTGCGCCGGGTGCCGTCCACTTCATGAATAAAGGGAGCGCCGTAGCCCGGCATATAAATGATATTTTCCCCGCCGACTACCAGGTTGTGCTGCGGGTTGCGCGCATGCAGGGTAAACTCGGCCGGCGCCTTGGCAACCTGCGCTTCCACAAATTCCCGTTTAAAATAAACCCGCTGCCCTTCCACCCGCAAACCGCTGGCTTTAAAGACGTCAAGGGCAGGCTGATAGCAGAATTCTACGCCGATTTCCTCCAGAATTTTTATGCTTTGCTCATGAACTTGCTTTACTTGCTCAGGTGTCAATACGTTAAACTTAGGTATCAATGTCAGCACCTCTTTCGTTAGTTATTGATGTATGCTAGCGGGAGACCCGCTGCTGCATTTCTCCCTGCAGGTTAGAACAGCCGCAACAACGGATGTTCCTGTGTTCCGAGTTTGGTGCCGGTTAATTTTGTGGTGTAGCCCAGCATCGCGTCGGTAGTGGCAATTCCCCGGTATACCCAGGGCGCATTCATGATCGGGCCGTACAAGAGGAAGTCGGCCCCCTGGGTCACCGGGAAGGTAAACACGGCCGTGCCGGCCGCTTCAAAGTACGGTGATCCTTTGGAACGCATTTTTTTCCATAGATATAAGGCATTGGACGGAGCGCAGCCACCTGGATACCCCATTTGTTCCTTAATATCGTAGATGGCTTTGGTTGTCCAGCTATTGCTGGCGACATCAAGCACGCCGGGATCAACCAGGAACTGCGTAATGCCGGCGCGTTTGGCCGCGGCAATCAGACCCTCTTTTTTCTCGTCGCCGGTAAGCAGCTTCAGCCGGCTGCTCGGCTTAAGATGCTTTTTGCTGAAAGCCAGGACAACCGCGGTTTTAACACCGTGATCCTTAATTACACTAAGTTCATCCTCGGTGTAATTTTCTTCTATAGAATTGTAGATAAGGCGGTTAATGATTTCCGGGTCCTTCCCCAGCAGCTTCAAGGCGCCAGTCCGAATTTCCGGGCTTACGCTGTCCAGCAGAAAGGGCGAAGCGGTGTGTTTGAGAATAAATTCCACATGGCGGGCCAATGCGTCGGGGGTATCTCCCAGGACATCAATTATCCGGGGATTGCCGGTTTCTGCACTCAGTTCCGCTTCCAGATCAAGCAAGGCCTTGGCCTCAGCTTCGTTGAAAATGCCTTTGGCTGCATCAGTTACAATCTTGTGACCCCGATAAAATATGCTGCCGATCAGTACAGTGGGAAATTCTCCCGGCTGCCCGCCAATCTTCACCCCGTTGATGTCATATACCTGTTGCTCTGCCGTAAACCTAAACATTTGCCTCACACTCCTCAAAAATTGTCGTCTATAACTTTAGTGCTTGCCGAGTTCGCTGTCTGCTCCTTGGCAGTAACTACACTGTTCTCCGTTGTGCCCGCCCCTGGTTTAACGGGTTCACCCCAGGCATGACCGGCCTGTTTGATGAAACCGTATAGGATGATTGCCATGATGAACATGGTCGGGAAAGACCCGGCAACCGATGCCGCCTGCAGCGGTTTCATGCCGCCCAGGAATATCAGCGTAAGCGAGAGACCGCCGAGCACTAAAGCCCAGAACACACGGTTCCATTTGGCCGGTTCCTCACCTGCTTTCAATTTTTCAGTAGTTACCATAGCCAGCGTATATGCTATACTATTAATTACCGTAGCCGTCGAAATAAACAGCAGGATTAAAAT
>JAEZQV010000036.1 GCA_023441125.1 Bacillota bacterium | reverse complement strand
ATCGGCATTTGTTTTCTGCATAAATTCGGTAAATTGTTTTATCGCAATTTCTCTGTTGCTATTCAAAATATCCAGAATAAATGATGGATGAAGTAGTCCAAAAAAATCCTTTTCCACATAATATGCCTGACAGCTGCTCCATTTGTAGTCCTCAGGCATTGCTACCAACTTTGCTTTTACAGGGTTATTATGGATGTATCTTAGCATGCCTAATAGGTATTCTTCTGTTTCTACGGTCTCACTTTGAAAACGATTCTGAAAAACATGCCCGCCTCGATCATATTTTTGATTATACCACCATGCATAACTCGTACCTATACGCTTCATGATAACTGATAGCTCTTCCTCTTCTTCATGCAATAACAGGTGGACATGATTCCCCATCAAACAATATCCATAAATAGCACAACTTCTGCGTTCTTTGACCCGTTTCATAGTTTCCAGAAAACGTTGATAGTCTTCATCGTCAAAAAATATATCCTGGCGGTTTATCCCTCGCATCATGATATGATATATTCCGCTGGCACTCTTTTTTCTCGCACATCTTACCATATTTCTCTCCTGTTTTTGCTTATTATATCATTCTCTGCAATTCGAAGCAAAAAGAACGTCCCTCTGCTTCCATTAGGGGTTGTCGCAATCGATGAAAAGACGATTAACGGGAACTATTTTCCAAGTGTTTACGGCTCTTGATCCTTTCAATGACCGTGGGATATAATGAAAAATCCGTGTGAGGCAAAAATTTGGCCGCTGACATTTTATTCAGAAAATCCGGTGCCTCAGCTAAGGAAAGATAGACTATACTGCTAATTAGATCTTCTACAACCAATAATTGCTCTGCATCTTTTAACAACTTGCAGGCTCCTTTTATAGAGCCGTTTCCCAGCTGAACAAACCTCTCTCTGGGAAGGTCGGGATATAACCCAATGGTGATCCCTGACTCAATATTGATGTAGGTTCCAAAGGCTCCGGCCATATATACCCGTTGAATCTTATCCGGTGTAATACACACTGCATCCACTAAAAACGCTACCATAGTGTTCGCTGCCGCTTTTGTATCCATAAATCTTAAAATATCAGTCTGACTGAATATTAAGTCTTCATTTAAGGCTGATTCGTACTCCCATGCGTAAACAATGACATATTCTCCGTCCCGCATAAGGATTCTCTCTGATCTGCCGGGAATGAACCGACCCGAGTAATCAATCCAGCCTGCCAGCAACATTTCAGCAAGCAGGTCAACAATCCCTGAACCGCATATCCCCACTGGCTTTGCATTCTCTATTGTAGTAATCTTCAACTGATTTTGAACAATCTGCACCGAATCTACCGCTCCTGCTTTCGCCCGCATTCCCTGCTTGCTGATACCGCCTTCCAAAGCAGGTCCTGCCGCGCCCGCAGCTGAAATCAGAAATTCATTGTTGCCCAAAAGCATTTCGCCGTTTGTTCCAATATCCATATAGAGAGCCAGTTCACTTTGTTCATACATCTCGGACGCCAACAGTCCGCTGATAATATCACCACCTAAATAATTAGCTACAGAAGGAAAACAGTATACTAATCCATTAAAGGGTAAGCCTATTTCACGGCCAACAAAGAAACCGCTCCGATTAAAAGCCGGCGTATAGGGAGTAAAGAAAATAAACCAAGGATCAATCCCCAACAGAAAATGAATCATGGTAGTATTGCCCCCGATAATGAATATACCGCATTTGTCCGGAGAAATGCCTGTCGCAGTTTGAATTTTATCCATGAGTTCAATAAAATTCAGCAGCGTACATTGCTGGATTTCCCTTAAATGAGCGTCATTATCCTTAACGTAAAAGATTCGGCTAAGGATGTCATCACCAAAACGGACTTGATGATTGACCCCGCTTTCTTCACACAAAATATTTCCAGTATTCAGATCGATCAGCTGCATGACAACCGTTGTGCTCCCAAGATCAGCTGCATAAGCAAAATTCTTATCTGAAGTATTTCCCCTCTCAAGGCTTACAATTTCCCAGGCAAAACCTTTTTGCACTAAGGTAACTGTGAGCTTCCAGTCAAAATCCCGCAGCAGCTTATAGGACAATTTAATGGTTTCAATAGAAATCTGAACCTCTCCATACTCCGGTTTTAAAGCTTGAAGGATTCTGTCAATGTCGGCCACAGAATCTCCGTTACCCGGCTTTCTCAATTCAAGGTATATTTTTTTACAAATTACATTCTTCATAAGTCTTCCTCTTTCTGCGTATTCTGTGACATACTACCACCACCTAAGAGGTGGGGCTTCTTGGGACATACCAGCTAACGCCGATATAATTACCAAGCTATCCCCGTTTGCCCAACGGTTCTATGACATTTATTAGTCTATGCCAAGCATTCGGCAACCTTCATTTTTGATATTGATGGCAGCGTTTATATTCCTGTCCAATTCCTCACTACAATGACTACAGCTTAAGCTGCAAAAGAAATGATTACGTCCAGAGCGTATCTGCCGCCGAATTTCCTTATCCACTTTTTTGAATTCTTTCCCCAAAAATAGCAAGTTAGTAGCATAAAACAAAATCTCCACGTCAAATATATAACAGATCTAAACCCATTATACATCTAGTGGAGTTTTGTATTGTTTTCTCAGCATTTCTTAATTCCATTAAAACAATCTGAGCCACATTTTGCTTTTTTACACGCTGTCCGAAAAAATAGATGTAAAGACCAATTACGCCTGTAAATAACCAAACAATAGTCTGGAATAAATTACTATCCAAAAATTCATATAATTGAGTATCCATTTCAGTCTCCCTCTCTCCAAAATGGTTATACATTAATTTACAATTCTATAATCTCAGTGAAATATCCTGTCACAATCCCAAAATTAAAAGACAATTTTTGAAGAGTTCTAACTCTTGAACGGATCTCCGATTTTTCAAATAGTCCACGAGTTATTTACGCTACTCAAACCCAAAATAGCTTTATTATCACAACCATAAGGTCAAAATCACTACTCATAAAACTAGAACACTCGAAATACCCGCCCATCGCCACAATGATGGAGGTGACCGCACCCTACCAAAACCACTATATGCAAAGAACCCGCGAATTTCGCGGTGTGACTGTAACCATAACTTTGCCGTTTTTAAGTTTGCCAGGAATTTTAGTATGATTATCGCATATTCTACAGTCAAATACGACAGCCCGCCAAACCGGCGGGCTTATATTATGTTAGTGGAAGTGATCCGTGACCCTGCAAATCCCATATTCTATTCCACAATCTGCAATTTTACTAATTCATTTGCTTGCCCTTAGTCCAAAGCTCATTCTCGTTCAAGTCGGCATCGTCGTTCCAACTAATTCCGAATCCCCCGCGCAACCTGCACGGCTTTAAAAAACCTCTATCGCGTAAAATGCTAAAGCGTTCATCTTTCAATTTAGGCTTAGATCATACAACTTCGTTACTCCATTATCAAACGTAATATGCAGAACATAGTCATCGCAAACCTGAACCTGTCTGACATGCGCTATTTCTTTCATATTGCTTACAACTATTTCCCACGCAAAATCGGCAGATAATCCTGTCTTGCAGACAAAATACGCCGTATTTGTACAAGCTTTTGACTTTTGTAAACTACGTAAAAAGCAATGTACTTGCCGTCAAGCACAGGCCAATACCGATATCCCATCATCTGCAGCCGCTTGTCATAAACCACTGAGGCGGCCTCTGGCGATGTTTCCAGCGTCATGATGTCCTGAAGAATTTTTTCCATAACTCGCCTGGCTGTAAGCGGACGATCTTGCTGAATAAATTGCTTGATTTCATACAAATCCTGCCGTGCAGGTGTCAACAGTTTGATAGCAAAGGGAACCATCGTCATTTCAGTTTAAATCTGCCATTAGATTTTTTGCTACGTCGGATAGACGATGTCCTTCAAATCCCGTATTCGCCTCAGCTTCCGCTTCCGCTAACTTCTCGTACAAATCAAGTCTTGCTTTCAGATTCTCGTACTCTTCAAATTGAGCTTCACTAATAATAACAAGCTGCGTCCGTCCATTATTTGTAATAATGACCGGCCTCCCCTGTTCATTACAAATGGCGGCGATGGTCTTTGTATCACGCAATTCTTTGATCGGCTTTACAACAGGAACTCCCACAACAAACCCCTCCAAACAATGTCTCAATTATGACATTATTATATCATTTACTGTGTCAAATATTCAAGTAGATACACTGTGGTAATGGAATAAGAACAGAAGAGAATACCCTAATTATTAATTATAGTTTACTTTACGCAACATGGACATCCAGCAGTCCATGTTGCTATTCTTCATCAAACAGTGAATAGTTCATGAGCCCGACCCGCCGTGCGACCGCCTTCTGAAAAGAAGCAAGGGGACGTTCTTTTTGCTTCCTTTTAATTATACCATCTCGCACAGCTTGTACTTATATACTTCATGCAATACATATGAACCTGATTCCTCATCCAGTAATATCCTATAAATAACACAGTTTCTGTTTTCTTGGACCTATTCATAATTGACATTCCCGGTGTGTATTAGTCCATGGAGGTTACCGGTTTCAATCCACGCACCCGCACTCCGATGAGCCGGGGCGTAACGTGGGATAAGCCGTTTCAATCCACGCACCCGCAAGGGGTGCGACCTTACGTCCCATGGAAAGTACATTTAGCAGGAGTTTCAATCCACGCACCCGCAAGGGGTGCGACGTTTGTACTAAGTCTTTGGCCTCATATCCGGGACGTTTCAATCCACGCACCCGCAAGGGGTGCGACCGCGGCGTTTTCACCGCCATTGCCGTTATTCATAGTTTCAATCCACGCACCCGCAAGGGGTGCGACTATTAGTCTGGAGAAGCCATATAAATCAAGTATTCTAGCTTCAGCTTGCGCGAATCTAGATAAAAAATCTTGAAAGCTATTGAATCGGCTGACTAATTTGCCCAATATACCGCACCATATCCATATTGCGAATATCCCGGTAATATAATGTTCACTTGGGATTCGCGTCAAATCAGCAATCTGCCTTCAGGATCATGTCAAGGGTTCGCTAAGGAGCCGGAATTCTTTGTGGTCGATAGTAAAGTCGCTAATATCTTCAATTTTTTCACTACAACGAAAACAAACATCCATATTACATTTTTGGGCTAATTCAAATTAAAAGTTTATTTAGCTCGGATTTGGCGGTACTTATGGCAAATACCTTCATAAAAACACAAAACCTCCACCTTAGATATAATGTATTTCTATTATATCTAAGGTGGAGGGGAGATACAATTGGTGGAGGCGAGGAGAATCGAACTCCTGTCCAAGAGTATTACTGCATAGGCTTCTCCGAGCGCAGTCAGTGATTTAAAATTCGCCCCGTTGCCGCCCACAGACAGGCTGCGCTGGTGCTATCTCGATAAAGTTTCCCAGTCGGCTCTCCGAGAATTGAGCCTCAGGTATCCCACTAAATGACGTCCTATCCTAGGCCGCGGGAGTGCGTAGGTAGAACGTTAGCATTAAGCTGCTAAAGCGTAATCTTCGTTTGCGTTTACTATTTCCCACCGTATTGACGGGCTGATGGAACCCCGGCTCGCTACCCATACCATAACTACCCCTGTCGAAACCAGTACGCCCCCGTGAATGGGTTGCTGGAATGGTGCACTTACATGCGCAAACTCGCTATACACTTCATCATTAGTAGATTATATCATAAAAACAGTATTCCGCCAAATAAATCTTTTACCATGAAATCTTTTGCCATTATTTCCACTCGTTTACAGGAGATAGCTGTATCATTACCGAATATACTGGGTTTAAGGGAGTGATTACAATTGAAGCAACAACATGCCGGCACCTTGCTGGTTGCAGCCTCGGCGGCCGGTTTCGCCACACTAGCTATTTTTATTAAATTCGCCTACGCGGCCGGGGCCAATACCATAACCATCCTGGCCGGACGTTTTATTTTAGCCTCTATTTGTCTGACACTGATTTTAAAGCGGCGCAATGTTTCCCTGGCGATTGATAACGGACTTAAAAAACGGTTATTTCTGATGGGCGGGCTGGGTTATGGCTCCATGTCGCTCTTATTTGCCCTCAGTATACAGTATTTGCCGGCCTCACTGGCCGCTATGCTGCTGTAAACCTATCCGGCCATTGACAGCGTGCTGTCGTTTCTGATTGGCGATGAACAATACCGCTGGGAAAAAGGGGCGGCTTTGGCCATCTGTTTTGCCGGCCTGTTTCTGGTGCTCGGCGTATCCTTTGAAAACATCAGTATGCTCGGCCTGCTCTTTGGGTTAGGCGCATCCGTCCTCTACTCACTGTACATTGTAGCCGGCAACCGGCTGCTAAAAAATGTTGATTCCATGATTACGACCACCTATGTCTGCATCTCCGCCGCCATTATCTTCGTGGCCGCCGGCGCTACTACCGATTCGCTTATTTTCAGCCTGCCGCCGCAGGGCTGGCTGGCCATAGTCGGCATTGCCCTATTGCCAACCATAGTCGGCATTATGGGCTTTTTCGCCGGCATGAGCCGCGTTGGCGCCACCAATGCTTCCATTATCAGCACCCTGGAACCAGTACTCACGGTGTTGTTATCAGTTGTCCTGCTCAATGAAAGGATAACGCCGCTGCAAGTGGGCGGCGGCATCTTAATCCTGGGCGGTATTTTGATCCTGCAGCTCTGGGCCGGCAAAAGGACTGCGGAGAACGCCGGCGCGGCCTGCTAACTACCGGGCGGCAGGCCGGGATCGTGATGCGGCTGCCTTCCCTAGTTTTTTTGTCGCTCGCGCAAGGTCCGCTCCATATCGCGTTTGGCGTCCCGTTCGGCCAGATCCTGGCGTTTATCATAGGTATGCTTGCCACTGGCCAGCCCCAGTTCGACCTTGACTTTGCCTCTGGTAAAATACAGCTTAAGCGGTACCAGCGTGTAGCCTTTTTCCTTGGTTTTGCCGATCAGTTTGTTGATTTCATAGCGATGCATTAATAGCTTGCGGGTTCTGAGCGGTTCATGGTTGAAGCGGTTGCCCTGTTCATAAGGGCTGATGTGCATATTGTGCAGCATGATTTCGGCATTGTCGATGCGCGCGTAGGCGTCTTTCAGATTGGCCTTGCCGGCCCGGAGCGATTTTACTTCGGTACCGGTAAGGGCAATGCCGGCTTCATAGGTTTCATGAATATGATAATCGTGGCGGGCCTTCCGGTTTTCCGCCGCTATTTTTATGCCTGCTTCCTTGCTCACTGCATCTCACCTTCTAACTTTTTCTAGGACTACCAATATTCTATATTATCTTCCAGGCGGCGTCAATGAGTCAGAGCTGCAGGCAGGCGGCAGGTCCTGCTATCGTTTTGGCGTTCTCGGTTTCTTAGGCTTGGCAATACCGCCTGTTTTTTTTCTGGCGGTGATAGAGTGGGGTTTGCCGGTACTGCTTTTTTCTCCCGGCTTACTGCGGCCTCGGTCAGTCGTCCGGGTAGCCACGGCCTGCAACTGCTTGCCGGCCGTAGCCAGGATATAGTCAACAGTCCGTTCCGCCGGATTCACCTTGGCCACGACGATCCGCACCTGGTTGCCCAGGCGGTAGATGGTGCTGGTGCGCTCGCCAATTAAGGCATACTGTTCTTCCACATACTGATAGTAGTCGTCATCCAGACTGGATACGTGCACCAAACCTTCCACACCGTTTTCTAGCTCGACAAAAAAACCGAAGGCTATAACACCGCTGATAATGCCGTCAAATTCCTGGCCAATGAACTGGGCCATATACTCCACTTTTTTCAAATCCACGGTGGCCCGTTCGGCTTCGGCGGCGGCCCGTTCCCGCATGGAGGAATGCAGGGCAATTTCGGGCAGCATGACCGACAGTTTCTGCCGGCGTTTGGCCGAGATATCGCCGGTGGAGAACGTCTCGCGGATGAGCCGGTGGACAATGAGGTCCGGGTAACGCCGGATAGGGGAGGTAAAATGCGTATAATAGGTTGCCGCCAGTCCGAAGTGGCCAAGGTTCTCGGCATCATAGCGGGCCTGTTTTAAGGAGCGCAGCATGACGGTGCTGATGATCCGTTCTTCGGGGCGCCCGGCGATCTTACTCAGTACTTTTTGCAGGGCCATAGGCTGAATTTCTTCGGTCTTGGGCAGGTGCTGGCCAAAATTGCCGAGCAGCACATTAAGCCGGTGCATTTTTTCTTCGTCCGGCTCCTCGTGCACCCTGAACATGGACGGTACGCCCAGCCAGTGCATGTGCTCAGCCACCGTTTCATTGGCCACCAGCATGAATTCCTCGATGACGGATTCCGCAATGCTGCGGATTCTTTTGTCAATGGCAATCGGCTGGCCTGCGTCGTCCAGCTTGACTTTAATTTCCGGGAAATCAAAATCAATGGCGCCCCGCCGCATACGGCGGTCCCGGAGAATGCGGCACAGCCGCTCCATTTCTTCCAGCGGCCCGACCAAGTCGGCATACTTGTCCCGCAGGAGTTCATCATGGTCAGCTAATATCTTGCGTACGATGGTATAGGTCAGCCGGGTTTTTACGCGGATAACACTGGGAAATATCTCATGATTCAGCACCTGTCCCCGGCCGTCGATCTCCATCTGGGCAGTCAGGGCCAGACGATCTTCGCCCGCATTCAGGCTGCAGATGCCGTTGGAAAGCCGCGGCGGCAGCATGGGCAATACCCGGTCCACCAGGTACACGCTGGTGCCGCGGGTGCGGGCCTCGTTGTCCAGCGGCGTGTTTTCCCGCACATAATGGCTGACATCGGCAATATGCACACTTAAGAGATAGCGGCCGTTCTTAAGCCGTTCCACATATACGGCATCATCCAGGTCTTTGGCATCTTCGCCGTCGATGGTAACGATGTTGAGTTCTCTGAGGTCGCGCCGGCCTACGAGTTCCTCTTCGGTAATGGTGGTGCTCACCCTGGCCGCCGCCCGCTCGACTTCAGGCGGGAATTCGGTAGGCAGGTTGTTGTTTTTGATAATCGACAGGATTTCGATCCCGGGATCGCCCTGGCAGCCCAAGACCTCAACAATCCGGCCTTCGGCGCTTTTCTTTTTCTGCGGCCACTCGGTTATTTCAACGACTACCTTGCAGCCCGATTTGGCGCCGCCCAGTTCTTCCTTGGGAATGAAGATATCACGGCCGATCCGCCGGTCGTCTGGCAGCACAAAGCCAAAATTGCGGCTGGCTTCCAGTGTGCCCACCACCTTGCGGTTGGCGCGCTCGACAATCCGGATAATCTCGCCTTCAATGGCCTTACCCGAAGAATGACGGCGGTGCATCCGGGCTACCACCCGGTCGCCATGCATGGCGCCGCCAATGGCATCAGGCGGAATAAATACATCTTCCAGTTCATGATTCTCGGGCAGAATAAAGCCAAACCCTTTGGTGGTAGCCGAAAATTTACCGACGACCAGGTTCATGC
>JAEZQV010000412.1 GCA_023441125.1 Bacillota bacterium | reverse complement strand
CAATATGCCCGCGCCTGATGTCACGCTCGAATTGGCTGAGATGCCCCCCGCGGAATTCAGAATCAGATTGGTGGAGCTGAGGTTGCCGATCGACGACGGAAGAGTGATGGACGGCTGGACGACTGTCGTCAGCGCGTGACCGAGGCCGTTGAAATTGCCGGTGAACTGCCCTCCTGACGAAAAACCGAATGCCGACAGATCCGCAAGGGTTAAACCGCTCAAGTTGCTTCCAAGCACGTAATTGCCGGATAAATTCGTGCCGATGGCACCGAAGCCCGCAATCGAGTTGATGACGGTGTAAGCCTGTCCGTTCAGCATCACCGCGCCATTGCTTGCGAAATCGATTCTGCCGGTATAGTTGCCATGCGAATCGGTGCTCTTAGTATAAAGCCCGAATGGCGTACCATCGGCGTTGCTGCCGGCCGTCGCGACCGCCGTCGGGTTACCGTTGGCGTCGAGAACACGCCCGTAGCTGGCGGCGAGATTCGCCGTGTCGTTCGCGGTCATCACCGCGTTCACAAAGATGCTCTTCCCGGCGTTCAGCGTCAGAGTGCCGCTTGACCAGCTCAGCGCGGTGTTAAGTTCAATGTTGTTGCTGGCGGCGAGCTTCAGCGTACCTATCGACCCGATGAGTGGGGCATTTACATTGATGCTCGTGCCGCCGAGCGTCAGCGCACCCGTCGACCAGGTCAGCGGAGCGTCAACGTTGATGTCTCCCGTCAGGGATATGGTCGGCGCCGTCGACCATGTCTGTGCGGCCGCAATGTTAAATCCGCCTGCCGCTGTTCCTTTGACTGTCGTCACGTTCAGAGCGTTGACGGCGCTGATGCTGACCGCGTCAGATGTATTGAACGCAAGGGATGGACCGGCAAGCACAGCATTAACGTTTGCGTTATTACCGCCGAGCGTCAGCGTACCTGTCGACCAAGTCAGCGGAGCATTGACGTTGATGTCTGCCGTCAATGATACGGTCGGCGCCGTCGACCATGTCTGTGCGGCCGCAATGTTAAATCCGCCTGTCGCTGCTCCGCTGACCGTCGTCACGTTCAGAGCGTTGACAGCGCTGATGTTGACCGCGCTTGGCGTATTGGGTGGTAAATCGGGGGAATCAGGTACAATGGGTAAATTGAACGCAAGGGATGGACCGGTAAGCGCAGCATTAACGTTTACGTTATGAGTGAGATAGTCGCCCCACCCAGACCAGGGGTGATTGCCGGCTGAAAGCGTCAGCGTGCCGGACGACCAGGTCAAGGCAGCATTAACGTTGGTATTTCCTGCTACGCCCAGTGCCGAAAGATCCGGCGCGGTCGTCCAGGTCTGCGGCTGATTGATATTGAAATCGCCGTAAACGCCTGCATAGCCATGCTCTCCTATGACCGTTGCAACGTGGAAGGCGTTTGCTGCATTGAGGTTGAAATTGTAAGAACTCATATCGAGAGTCGGACCGGCAAGAGAACCGCCGGGATTGATATTGAAATCGCCGTAGGGAGCAAGTATCAGCGTGCCGCTCGACCATGTCACCGGCGCATTGACATTCAGGCCACATATTATCAACCCCGACAAATCCGGAGGCGTTGTCCATGTCTGGGACTGGTTTATATTGAGCTTACCATAACTATAGCCGCCGATGTTCGCGACGTTCAGCGCATTAATCGCATTGATATTGATATTGTTAGTCGCATTATCAATGGGATTGTCATCGTTGTAGGCGTTAAGCGTCAATGCACCGCTAGGCGCTGTGATCACAGCATTGATGTTGATGTCGTTGCTGGCGTGGAGTTCCAACTTTGAACTAGACGACCAGGTCACCGCGTCGTTGACATTGACATTGCCGCTGGTGTCGCTGCTGTGGCCGTCGGTCGATTGAATGGTGACGTTGTTTAAGGCAAGCTGGCTACTCAGCGCCGCCCCGGTAATGTCGCCGCCGGTGGCCGCGATGGTGAAGCCGTCCGGGTCGATCAGCCAGGTGCCCGTCTTGCCGCTGGCGGCCTTGGTCGTAATGATGGCGCTGTCGGCGATCTTCACCTTGTTGCCGCTGGTCTCGATGAAGCCGCCGTTGCCGCCGTTCGGGGCGCTGGCGTCCAGCGTGCCGCCGACATTGACGGTGTTGCCCAACAGCTTGATGACGCCGCCCTGGTTATTGACCGTCTGCGCCCGGATGACGCCGATGTTGTTAACCACAGTATTTAGTAGCGCGTCCGCCGTGCCGGCGCTCATGACCACCGTCCCGCCATTTGCCGTGATGGTGCCGCTGTTTGAGGCGCTGCCGCTCGCCGCCCCGGTGTCGACGGTCAGGCTGAGCAGTTGGTCGCCGCTGAAGTCGAGTCTGACTTTATGCCCTGCTCCCAGCCCCACTACCTTCGCCGCGATGACGCCTTCGTTCGCCACCTGCGGCCCGAGGAAGACCGCCTCGCTGGCGGCGGTGATGTTACCTTGGTTGACCACGCTGCCCGCGTCGCTCCCGCTGAAGGCATAGTTGCCGTTCAGGAAGTTGCTGTCCGCGATGTCGAGGGTCGAGGCCACCAGCCCGCCGGTGTTCACCTGCGCCCCTTTGGCGAATAGCACGCCGTTCGGGTTGACAAGGAACACTTTGCCGTTGGCGTTCAGCGTGCCGTAGATGGCCGAGGGGTTGTTGCCGATGACCCGGTTAAGAGCGACGGAGCTTGCCCCCGGCTGGACGAAGTTCACCGTCTCACCATTGCCGATCGAAAAGCTCTGCCAGTTGATGATGGCCTTATTCGTACTCTGGTTCACCGTCATGGTGCTGCCATTCGTCGCGATGTTCGCCGCGCCGCTCGTTACCATGCCGCCGGTGGGGTTGGCGTAAGCCGCGCTGTACGCACTCAGCAGCAGCATCCCCGCTGCCACCGGCGTCAGGACGATCTTCGCTACACGCTGCCAGCGCCGTTTCCATTTCCTTTGCATTTGGCTTTCCTCCTTAAGATTGTTTTAGAAATATTTCACGCCTTGTATCCAGAGGCGGCCATTCTTGTCACTGTCCGCCATAGCCTGCTCATTGCCAATCTTCCAGGCGTAGTCGAGACGCATGGCGTAGTCCCGGTCCCGCGTCCATAAGAGGCCCAGTCCCGCCCCCATCAGGCTCCGCCGGTTGGCTCCTGAAACATAGGGATCTTTGTTTGTCATGACGCTGCCGTAGTCGTAGAAGGTGTTCAGGTACAGGTTGTTCTGCCCCGCCGACAGATGCGACAGCCTCCACCGCAGTTCCCCCGTCAGCTTGTACCCTTCGTCCCCCGACGCTTCCCCTTGCGGGAACGCCCTCACTCCGTCCGCTCCCCCCAGAAACAGCTTCTCCGACGAGTCGAGATTCTTGTCGGCCAGCTGCCCCGTGAAGTTGAAGTTGAAGCTCAGGTTCTCCGCCACTGTCTGCTGCCGCTGGAAGGCCAGCACCGTTTTCGCAAAACCCCCGCTCGTCTTCGCGCTAGCCGCGTCGGCCGCTGCGGTCGCCGCGTCTTTGAACCGCAGGTCCCCTTTGTAGTAGGTCAGGCTGAAGGCGCTGACTCCTCCCCCCAGCCAGCTGTCGCTGAAGTTACCCGACAGCCCCGTGTTCCACAGCCCGCTGTTCCGCGACGAGTAGCTGCCGAAGCCGGCGATGTCGTCACTGAGGTGTTTGACGTCGTAGCCCACCGTGCCATAGAGGCTGAAGGCCCGACCCCGGATGAACGGGTAGCTGACGTCGTAGCTGGTGACCGCCGCCCGCCCCGTGGCTCCGAGGTCGGCGTAGTCTTCGCCCAGGGTGTAGCCGACCCGCGAGTATTTGACTTCGATCCTCGCTCCGTTATGCCCCAGCGGCGTGCTGTAGCCGAAGTTGTAGTCGTTGATTCCCTGGCCGGTGGTCAGCCCGCCGAAGTTGAAGGCGTCGCCGCCGCCGCTGCTGAAATTGTTGACGTAGCCCTGGAAGCCGTAGCGGGTTTGGCCGGTGTAGTGGTTGCCCCAGTTGTCGGCGTAAACCGCGCCGCTCACTTTGGCGCTGTCGGCCGTCTCAAGCACCAAGTCGGCGGTGCCGGCGGTTTCGCCGGGGGCCAGGTTGGCTTTGACGTTGACGCCGGACATGTCACTGATGAGGAGCAACGACCGCTCCAGCGGCCCTTGGGTGATGAGCATGCCGGGTTTGGCGCAGGGCAGCATATCCCGCAATTTGTTGGCGTCAATGTGGCCGGTGCCGCTCACTTTGATCTGGCCGTATTTGCCCGGGATAACGGCGATCTCGACGACGCCGTCCGTGACTTCCTGGGCCGGGATGTAGGCGAAGGCCACGAGGTAGCCCTGCTGGCGCAGGTGCTGGGTTATTTTGCCGGCGAGGCGGTTAAGGTCGCTGAGGGTGATTTCCTTGCCGGCTTCGTTCTGGACAAGTTTTAAAAGTTCGGCAGCCGGAACTGGCGACTCGCCGCCGATGCGGAAGGCGCTGACCGTGATTTTCTGCTGGCTGTCGGCGCTTTCCGGCGGCTGGTTGCCTTCAACGGTGAGCGCAGGGATTTTGACCGTCGGCGGCTGTACAGCCGGCGGCTTGACGCCCTCTAAGGCGGTGCCGCTGTCGGGCGGCGCGGCAAAAGCGGGAACGACTGCCGCCAGACAAAGCAGGGTCAGCAGAAACAAGATAAACTGTTTACAATGATGGCATCCAAACTTTTCCATGGAATCATCCTTTCTTTACTCTGCAACTGTTATGGCAGGTTTCTTGTCAACCGCGTCTTTCACCAGTGCCCCAATAAATACTCTGTCCGATGATAGGAAAGTCACTTACTCTCATCCTCGGGATTCCGAGTTTGGCTGGCGGAGTGATTCACACTGTTGGCCGCTTGGCTGGCTACTAAACTGGTAGTTTAGAAAAACTCTGTTGTTCGCTAAAAATAAGACCTCCTTTCGCCTGCCCTTTCCTATCTCGGGGCATCTTCGCGACAATGGAGAAAAATAGAGACCTTCCCCAAACAGGTACTTTCTAAAGAGAGATACGCTCTGTATATTTAAAGTCAAACTTCGATTGCTCATTACTTCGGTCTTTAATCAGTTCTGTAAAGCTGAATCGTTATAAAAAATAAACCAAGCCCATCCATTAAGAAAGATGTGCTTGGCGACAGAATTCGTTGTAACCATAACCAAATAAGAGGGACGAAAGCGGCCCGCTTATATAGCACTCCTTTCCAGACGGGAAGCATAGCTGTTTCCGGCTATACCGATCGACCAACCGCCATATCTTTTAGACTTAGGCATGTTGATTAAGAAGTGATATTCAGTTTGTTAAATCATTCGGCTAATCGACTTGTCTACCGGTCGGCAATACAGTTATTTTTCGTGTCTATAAGCCTTCACCTCCGTGATAATATTGGGTCTCCGGACTTGCCAGTTATTTACAAAAAAGCAAGCCAAGCCCCATCCATTAAGAAAGATGCGCTTGGCGACAAAATTCGTTGTAACCATAACAAATAAGAGGGACGAAATCGGCCCGCTTATATAGCACTCCTTCCAGACGGGAAGCATAGCTGTTTCCGGCTATACCGATCGACCAACCGTCATATCTTTTAGACTTAGGCAATGTTGATTAAGAAGTAATATTCAGTTTGTTAAATTCATTCGGCTAAAAGTTTGCTCGGGAAAGAGGCATAACAGAATCTTTGAAACATAAACTAACATAAAAAAACTAATTTCGAGATATTTTTCATTTTGCTTCGCTTTTGTATATTCTTGTTTAGGAATAAAATTCCTCCTAATTTTCAAATAATATTTTAATATTATGATTTGGCACTAGTACGCAAGATCGATTCTGAGACCAAGTGTAGCGAGTTTGCTGTGCATACTGAGAGGACACCGAATTAAGATGAACATGACCGCCATTGACAAACAGAAAAAGCCCCTAAACCAGCTCCTCCGGTTAAGGAGAAACAGTTTAGGGGCTGTCTTGCTTTCAATGTGTAAAATACCATTATCCCTTGTAAATCAAGGCCTTACGCCCTGTTTTCTAATTCAGCCTCTATGACCAGGCCGATGTGCATCGTATTAACAGAAGGTCTTTAAAACATTTTACCAAAAAAAGGTGGCAAAGTAAAATTACCTATTTTAGTAAAGTTAATTATTTTATTTCCCCACGAGGCGGCATCATTTACTATCCCTTTATTCGACTGTTACACTCTTGGCCAGGTTCCGCGGCTTATCGACGTCGCAGCCGCGGGTTACGGCCGCATAATAGGCCAGCAACTGGAGCGGAATGACGGATAAGATCGGGGTGAGGAACTTGCCGGTGGCCGGAATATAGATGGTATGGTCCACGTATTTGGCAAGCTCGGTGTCGCCTTTGAGGCCCATGCCGATAACAACAGCGTCGCGGGCTTTGACTTCCTTGATGTTGCTGAGTATTTTCTCATAAACATCTTTCTGAGTAGCCAGGGCAATAACGGGTACGCCTTCGATGATGAGCGCCAGGGTACCGTGCTTGAGTTCACCGGCGGCATAGGCTTCAGCGTGAATATAGGAAATCTCCTTGAGCTTCAGCGAGCCTTCCAGGGCAACGGCATAATCCAGGGAACGGCCGATGAAGAATACGTCTTCGTTAAAGCCGTACTGCTGGGCGAAGGTTTTGATGGGTTCGACGTCTTCCAGGAGTTCGTGCACCTGGCCGGGCAGGTTTCTGAGTTCCCGGCACAGCTGCTCAACCTTTTCCTGCGCCAGCGAGCCTTTGAGTGTGCCCATATAGATGGACAGGAGCGCCATGACAATGAGCTGGGTGGTGTAGGCCTTGGTTGAGGCGACCGCGATTTCCGGGCCGGCCCAGGTGTAAATGACCTGATCGGCTTCACGGGCGATGGACGAGCCGACGACGTTGGTGATGGCCAAAGTACGGGCGCCCAGATTTTTGGCTTCCTTGAGCGCTGCCAGGGTATCCAGCGTTTCGCCGGACTGGCTGATGACAATGGTCAGGGTCTGGTCGTCGATAAGCGGGGAGCGGTAGCGGAACTCGGAAGCCACATCCACTTCGACCGGGATACGGGCCAGGTTTTCGAGCAGGTATTTGCCGACAATGCCGGCGTGATAGGCGGTGCCGCAGGCGACAATGGATATTTTCTTGATGGCGGCCACATCGTATTTGCTCCATTTGAGCTCGTCGAAATTTACGCCGCTGTCATCCTTGGCCAAACGGCCGGTCATGGTCTCCCGTACCGCTTTGGGCTGCTCGTAAATTTCCTTGATCATGAAATGCTCGTAGCCGCCTTTTTCGGCTGCTTCGGCATCCCAGTTGACTTCAAAAACCTTTTTGGTGACAGGCACGCCCTGGCGGTTCATGACCCAGACCGAATCTTTGGTCACAATGGCCAGTTCGCCGTCACTTAGGATATAGGTTTTACGGGTGCGGCTGATGATGGCCGGAATATCGGAGGCGATAAAATTCTCGCCTTCGCCCAGGCCAATTACCAGCGGATTATCCTGTTTGGTGCAGATGAGTTTACCGGGCTCATCCTGGCACATGAATACCAGGGCATAGGAACCCTCAATCTGCTCCAGCACTTTCTTGACAGCTGCCTCGAAGTCGCCCTGATAGCATTCTTCGACCAGATGGGCCACCACTTCGGTATCCGTTTCCGAGGTGAATGTATGCCCTTTGGTAATCAGCTGCTCTTTGAGGTGCAGGTAATTCTCAATGATACCGTTATGCACGACAACGAATTTGCCGGTGCAGTCGGTATGCGGATGCGAGTTGGCATCGGACGGGCGGCCATGCGTAGCCCAACGGGTATGGCCAATGCCCAGATGACCGGTAAGCGGTTTAAGCTCGACTTTTTTAGCCAGGACGCTCAGGCGGCCGACACTTTTATCCACATGGATTGCATTGCCGTCAAATACGGCAATACCGGCCGAGTCATACCCCCGGTATTCCAGTTTGCTCAAACCCTCCAATAAAAAAGGCGCTGCCTGATCCGGGCCGATATAGCCTACAATACCACACATATATAGAAGCCTCCTAAAATTGTCATTTACTTGTTTTTCCATAGGGAAACAGACTGCCAGGCGCACGGCCCATGGCAATATAGGATAACTGCCTGCCGCCGTTTTGTTCCGCAGGTCGCCCTGCGGGTTTGTCGGTCAGCTTACGACTGCAGTTGCCGAGAGGTACCCGCTGACTGCTCGATAAACCTCTGCCTCGTCTGCTTGGCTCACCTGCCAAGCACCAGCGCTTTTGCTTAGTTTTTGATACAACCGTGGTTCTTATCCGCCTTTTGCTGTCATTCTCACCTCCCCCAAATAATAATTAACATATGCAAAGGAGCACTATATAGTGCTCCTTCGCCATATTTATACTATTGTAATACAGTTTACCCTGCCGGTCAATATCTGTTTAGGCTTGTTCCGCTTTAATTACATCGGCAATGGCGGCGACAATGCGCTCCAGATCAGCCAGTACCGGACCTTCGGCCATGACGCGGATGAGCGGTTCGGTGCCTGAGGGCCGCACCAGAATCCGGCCGTTGTCGCCCAGTTCGTCTTCGCCGGCTTTGATGGCGGCGGCGATATTGGCGTTCGTTTCCCAGCCGTCCTTGCTCCTGACGCGGATATTGACTAAAAGCTGCGGGAAGCGGGTCATTACCCGGGCCAGTTCCGACATTTTTTTGTTGCTTTGTTTCAGGGCGGCAGCCAGCTTGAGCGCCGTGATCAGACCGTCGCCGGTGGTGCTGTGCTGGCTGAAGATAATATGCCCGGACTGTTCGCCGCCCAGCACCAGGTTTTGCTTCACCATGGCTTCCAGGACATAGCGGTCGCCCACCGGCGTGACGAGTACCTTGCCGCCGGCTTTTTTCATGGCCTGATGCAGGCCAAGGTTGCTCATCACGGTGGCAACGAGTGTTTTCTCCGGCAGAGTATTCTGCCGGAGCATTTCCAGGGCGCAAATCAGCATGATCTGGTCGCCGTCAATAGCCGTTCCGGTTTCATCCACGGCCAGGCAGCGGTCGGCGTCACCGTCGTTGGCCAGACCCAGCTGGGCATTATGCTCAACAACCGCCGCCTGCAGCTGTTCCAGGTGGGTAGAGCCGCAGCCGGCGTTGATGTTGATGCCGTCCGGCCGGTCGTTAAGGACGATTACTTCCGCCCCCAGTTTCCGGAAGGCGGCGGGAGCCGCTTCATAAGCAGCGCCATTGGCGCAGTCGATGACAATTTTCAGGCCGGTTAGCGGCGATCCCACCGTACCGACGGCATATTCAATATATTTATCTAATAATTTGTGTCGGCCGGTAATAAAGCCCACACCGTCGGCAGTTGGCCGCGGCATGGTATCGGCGTCGGCTTCAATGAGTTGTTCCAGTTCATCCTCCACAGCATCCGGCAGCTTGTAGCCGGTGGCGGCGAAAAATTTGATGCCGTTGTCGGGATACGGGTTGTGGGAGGCCGAAATGACTACTCCGGCCTGGGCTCCCTGCATCCGGGTCAGATAGGCGACGGCCGGCGTAGGCACCACGCCCAGGAGGACGGCCTCGCCGCCGGCCGAGCAGATACCGGCCGCTAAAGCGGCTTCCAGCATCTGACCGGAGATGCGGGTATCGCGGCCAATATAAAATACCGGCCGGCTGTGTTCCCTGCCAAAATAATAGGTTGCTGCCCGGCCCATTGTAAAAGCCAGTTCGGGCGTAAGTTCGGTGTTCGCTAAGCCACGCACGCCATCAGTGCCAAATAGTCTTGCCATTGTATGTTATATACCCCTTTCAATTCCGTACATCATGGTTTGTATTCCTGTATAAACCGAATGGCCGCGTTCATCCCGTCCAGGGCGGCGCTCATAATGCCGCCGGCATAGCCGGCGCCTTCGCCAATCGGATACAGTCCGCCGGTGTTGACCGAAACGAAATCCGGCCCGCGCACAATCCGGACCGGCGCCGAAGTGCGGGTCTCCACCCCGGTAAGCACAGCCCCCGGCTGGTCGAAGCCGTGGATTTTGCGGCCAAAATCGGGTAACGCCCGGGCCAGTGTGGCCGTAACAAATTCCGGCAGGCATTCCCGGAGATCGGCAGGCGTTACCCCGGGCCGGTAGCTGGGAGTGACCAGATAGCTGGCGCCGCCGCTTTTGCCGGCGAGAAAATCGCCTACCGTCTGGGCCGGTGCGGCATAGCTCTGTCCGCCCGCTTGAAAGGCCAGTCGTTCATACCGGCGCTGAAACTCGATGCCGGCGAGAATCTCCGGACCGCAATCGGCCGGATTGACGGTGACGGCCAGCGCGCTGTTGGCAATGCCGGAGTCCCGGCTAAAAAGGCTCATGCCGTTGGTGACGACGCCGCCCTGTTCCGAGGCTGCCGCTACCACCAGCCCGCCCGGGCACATACAGAAGGAATAGGCTGCCCGGCCTGTCGCCCGGTCCTGATAGACCAGGGCATAGTCGGCGGCTCCCAGCTTGGGATGGCCGGCGGCAGCGCCGTATTGCGACCGATCAATGAGTTCCTGCGGATGTTCAATGCGCACACCAATGGCAAAGGCTTTGGCTTCCATGGCTACCCGGGCGTCATAGAGGAGCCGGTAGGTATCACGGGCGCTGTGGCCAATGGCCAAAAACAAGGCCTGACACGGCAGCCGGCGGCTGTCATTAATGGTGAGTCCTTTCAGGCCGCCTGCGGTGGTTTCAACGGCTGTCAGCCGCGACTCAAACTCAACCTGTCCGCCCATTTCAATAATCCGGTTACGGATATTTTTCACAACCTGCCGGAGTTTATCAGTGCCGATATGGGGTTTATGCAGGTATTTTATCTCCGGCGGCGCCCCGGCCGCTACCATGATGGCCAGGACGGCGGCCATCCGCGGATCGGTTACCCGGGTGGTTAGCTTGCCGTCGGAAAACGTGCCGGCGCCGCCCTCGCCGAACTGCACATTGCTGCTTTCCTCCAGCCTGCCTGTCCGCCAAAAATCGGCGATATCGCGGGCGCGCCGGTCAACATCCCGCCCCCGCTCTATGAGCAGCGGTTTAAAGCCGTACTGGGCCAGCATATAAGCGGCA
This sequence comes from Bacillota bacterium, assembly GCA_023441125.1. Next base: position 9,141 of record JAEZQV010000412.1, on the reverse strand, counting down.
AATAAGCCGGCCGGACCCGCCCCCACCACGACGGGACGGTCGGTCAGCTTTTTATTGCCCGGTATTATTTCTTCCGCAGCCTGCGGTGTAACCTCTGCAACATCCCTGTCGCCGGCCAGGCGGGTCAGCGCCTGGCCCGGCGGCACGGTCACATCCACTGCCAGGGTATAGACAAAATGAATATTATTTTTCCGGCGCGCGTCCACGGCCCGGCGTACAATGGTCACCTGCCGGACGGCAGCCGGCGGCAGTTTAAGACGTCTGGCCGCTAAACGCTCCAGCGGTGTATCCTCAGTTAAAGGGACACGAAAATTGCTGATTTTAAGCAAGGGTTCCTATCTCCTTTAGCGTGGTCCGACTTTGATGGTAACTTTGATAGTGGCCGGCGTAACCGTCAATCCTTCCGGCAGCAAAAGTCTTACTTCCCTGGTGGTATCCTGCCTGATATCGGTCAGACTAACCGGCTCGGTGTACACGACCTCCACCTTGCTGCTGTCTTTGCCGGCCGCAGTCTCACTGACTTCCACTTTTTCCGGCTGGGCCACAATGCCCTTAATAACCAAACCGTCCGGCAGGGTACCCTGGGTAACCAGCTTGACGTCCAGCATTTTTTTGGCGATTGGTGTCAGGCTGACCGATACCTGGGTTTTTTCCGGATAAATGGTCAGACCCTCGATTTCCTTGCCTTGCTGGTTGACGGGCACCAGCCGCGCATCGGCGGTGAAATCAGCCGATTTGCCGGTCAGATCCACCGGCGCCACGACTTTTCCTACGGCGCTCACCAGGCTTTTCGGACCTTCCAGGGTAACCTGCTGATTGGCGGCCGCCACTTTGCCGGTCAGAATGCCTTTGGCAGGCGCGCCGTCGACCCGGACCTCGACCGGCAGCTGCTTGCTGACGGTCGCATCAATGACCAGCGGCAATTTATCCGGCGTGATTTCCACCAGTTCCAGGCTGGAAGGCACGGCGGCCACAACCTTCACGGTATGGCGGCCTTCTCCCAGGCCTTTTACATCAATGTAGGCCCTGAGGTCACCATTGAGTACGCCGGCGACAATGCTGCGCGGTCCGCGGATTTTGATTTTGACGGTGTCGGGTACGTCGTTAATCACATAACTGGTAGCCGCATTGCGGACTTCCAGGGGAATGCTGAACGAGGATTCAATCGGCGGGTTCTGTTCATTCATGACATAGAGCCACAGGACAATGGCCAGAATGATGGCAAAGATCTTGGGCGCTATATTTTTAGCTTCCCCCGATTTATCGAAAAATTTGTTAACCATTGGTTGGCCTCCAGCTAAATAGATCGCTCAGCGAAGAAGATCGGCTTATAAATAAAGGCGCCAGTTGGTCCTTAAGCTTTTCGGCATCCATATAGCGATGCAGCCTGCCGCCTCTGGCCAGAGAAATAATGCCCGTCTCCTCGCTGACGACAATGACCACGGCATCGGTTTGCTCACTGATGCCAATGGCCGCCCGGTGCCGGGTGCCAAGTTCCTTGGTCAGTGTTCTGTCGTCTGAGAGCGGCAGCAGGCAGCCGGCGGCCTGCACCCGGTTGCCGCGCACAATTACGGCGCCGTCATGCAGCGGCGTATTGGGGATGAATATATTGATCAAAAATTCACTGGACACCAGGCCGTCGACCTTGATGCCGGTCTCAATATAATCATTGAGGCCGGTCTCCCGTTCCAGCACTACCAGTGCGCCAATCTTGTTTTTGGACAGGGCGGTAACCGTGATGGCCAGTTCTTCAAACAAGGATTCTTTTTCTTCGGCATTCAGCTGGGAGCGGTTCTGGAAAAAGCGTCCCCGCCCCAGTTGTTCCAGGGCGCGCCGGAGTTCGGGCTGGAAAACGACCGGCAGGGCCACCAGCACAACCGTCATGGTTTTTTGCAGCAGCCAGTTTATTACGTTCAGTCCCAGCCATTTACTCACCAAGGTAGCCAGCAGCAGGACAACAAGGCCTTTGAGCAGAGCAACGGCCCGCGTATCCCTGATCATAATATAGAGCTTATATAAAAAATAGGCGACGATGACGATGTCGATAATATCGAGAAAGCTGATTGTAGAAATTATTCCCCGTAGTTGTAATAACATGCTGTACACCTCGAAAGCGCAGTAAAATTCCAGTTTAACCTATAACTCTATTCTACCCAATAATAGGAAAACCTTTTAGCAAAGCAGCGAAATATAAATAATAATTTAGTGCGGTAAAAATGTGCTGCCCGGCTAATCTAAAAAAAAGCCGGCGGTAATGCCAAATTAGGCTTGTGCCTAGGGCACAAGCCTAATTGTTAGCCTTTATAGCCGGCAACAGGTTACAGCTTCGTTACTTCATCAACCCAGCCAAATTTATCGGCTACCCGGCCTTGCTGAATACCGGTAATATAGTCAAACAGTTTTTGTGAGGTTTCGCCAATCTGATTATTGTTGATGACGATCTTTCTGCCTTTCCAGGAAAGCTCGCCCACCGGGGAGATAACGGCGGCCGTACCGGAACCGAATACTTCCTGCAGACGTCCCTCGGCATGGGCCTGGTACACTTCGTCAATGGAGATGCGCCGTTCAGAGACTTTCAGGCCCCAGTCCTTGGTCACTTCCAGCACCGACCGGCGGGTGATGCCGTTGAGGATACTGCCGTTGAGTTCCGGAGTGATGATCTCGTTGTCGATTTTGAAGAAGATGTTCATGGTGCCCACTTCTTCAATATATTTTTGTTCCAGGGCGTCCAGCCACAGCACCTGGGTATAGCCTTCTTTTTTGGCTTCTTCGGCCGCCTTCAGGCTGGCCGCGTAGTTGGCCGGCGTCTTGGCTTCGCCCAAGCCGCCTTTTACCGCCCGGACAAAGTGTTCTTCCACTTTGATGCTGACAGGCTTAAACCCGGACGCGTAATAAGCGCCAACCGGCGACAGGATGATAAACAAGGTATATTCATCGGCTACTTTTACGCCAACATACGGATCAACGGAAATGACAAACGGCCGGATATACAGGGAAGTTCCCAGCGATTGGGGCACCCATTCCTTATCCAGGGCAATCAGCTGCTTCAGACCGGCATGGAGCAAATCCACGTCCATTTGCGGAATAGTCAGGATATCGGCCGAATTGTTAAAGCGCTTGAGGTGATCTTTAGGGCGATACATCACTACCCGGTTATCTTCGGTACGGAAGGCTTTCATGCCTTCGAAAATAGCCTGGCCATAGTGCAGTACCATAGCCGCCGGTGAAATATCAAAACTTCCGTATGGTATAATGCGGGCATTATGCCAGCCTTGGCCAGTGACATAATCCATTACAAACATATGGTCGGTAAAAATTTTGCCAAAACCAAGTTTGTCTTCTGCGGGAAGTGTGCCACGTTTATCAGCCAGTGTAACAGCAATATCAGTCATGTTAACAGGCCTCCTCGGGATGTATATTTATGGTTATTATAGAGTGATTTTTGTATACATGTCAAGGCGTTTTTGCTGTTTCTCCAGGATGGACTTGGCAATAACGACCGCTTGTCCAACCTGAGCAGGCGATGTTCCTCCCTGAGAGTTACGTGCCGCCACACAAGTTTCCACACTGATGGCCTCCAGGATATCGGCGGTAAACAGGGGGGAAAATTCTTTGAACTCAGCCAGAGTGAGGTCTGTTAATGTTTTGCGTTCGTTTAAACAATAGGCTACGCATTTTCCGACCACTTCATGCGCCTGCCGGAAAGGAAGTCCTTTTTTTACGAGATAATCGGCCATATCGGTGGCGTTGGAAAAATCGGTGGCGAGCGCCTGGCGCATAGCACCGGCATTGACTTTCATGCCGCGCAGCATGGCGGCATAGACCGTCAGGCTGAATTTTACGGTGTCGATGGTGTCGAACAGGCCTTCTTTGTCTTCCTGCAAATCTTTGTTGTACGCCAGGGGTAAACCTTTGGCCACGGTGAGCATGGCCATCAGGTGACCGAACACCCGGCCGGTTTTACCCCGCACCAGTTCGGCCACATCAGGATTTTTCTTTTGCGGCATGATGCTGGAACCCGTGCAGTGGGCGTCATCCAGTTCAATAAAGGAGAACTCGGTGGACGACCAGAGGATGATTTCCTCGCTGATGCGGCTTAGGTGCATCATCAGGATGGAGGCGAAAGACAAAAATTCCAGAATATAATCGCGGTCGCTGACAGCGTCCAGGCTGTTTTCGTAGATACGGCCAAACTTAAGCTCGCGGGCGACAAACTCCCGGTCAATCGGGAAAGTGGTGCCGGCCAGAGCGCCCGCCCCCAGCGGCATAATGTCGGCCGATTCCCACACCCCGCCCAGCCGGCGGAAGTCCCGCTCAAACATGAAGAAATAGGTCAGCAGGTGATGGGAGAACAGAATGGGCTGCGCCCGCTGCAGGTGGGTATAGCCCGGCATAATAACATCAGGGTATTTATGGACCACATCGAGCACGGCCTGCTCCAGGTCAAATAAAAGTTTGGCAATCTCGGCCACTTGTTCGCGGACATACATGTGGGTATCAAGCGCCACCTGGTCGTTGCGGCTGCGCGCTGTGTGCAGCCGGCCGCCGGCCGGGCCGATGCGCTCGGTGAGGCGCTTTTCAATATTCATATGAATATCTTCCAGGGACACCTCGAAACTGAAGCTGCCGGCCTCAATATCGGCCAGAATGCCGGTTAAGCCCTCAACAATCAGGTCGGTATCCTCCTGGCTGATAATGCCGCATTTGGCCAGCATCCTGGCATGGGCAATGCTGCCGGCGATGTCCTGCCGGTACATGCGGCTGTCAAAAGAAATGGAGGAGGTAAACTCCTCCACCATCACATCCGTGCTTTTGGCGAAACGTCCGCCCCACAGTTTACTCATTGTTTTTCCTGGCCTCTGCTTTCATCATGGCGCGGACTTTGAGCGGCAGACCAAACAGATTGATGAAGCCCTCGGCATCGCCATGGTTGTATAATTCTTCACTGTCGCCAAAGGTAACGATTTTTTCATTGTAGAGGGAATACGGCGATTTAGAACCGGCGCTCACGATATTGCCTTTATAGAGTTTCAGGCGGACCGTGCCGGTAACATTCTCCTGGGTGGAGTCAACAAAAGCGTCCAGCGCCTCGCGCAAGGGGGCGAACCACATGCCGTCATAGACCAGTTCGGCGTATTTGATGGCCACTTGTTCTTTGTAGTGGAGCGTAGCGCGGTCCAGGGTCAGGTACTCCAATTCGCGGTGGGCATAATAGAGAATAGCTCCGCCGGGATTTTCGTATACGCCGCGGGATTTCATCCCGACAAGGCGGTTTTCCACGATGTCGGCAATACCAATGCCGTTGGCGGCGCCGATGTCGTTGAGCTTGGTTAACAGGGACACAGCGTCCATTTTTACGCCGTCAACCGCGACCGGAATGCCTTTTTCAAAGCCGACTTCGATATAAAGCGGCGCGTCGGGCGCTTTTTCCGGCGGGGTAGTGATCATATATACATCGTCTTTAGGCTCATTGGCCGGATTTTCCAGATCGGCGCCTTCATGGCTCAGGTGCCAGATGTTGCGGTCCATGCTGTAAGGACGCGATTTGGTAACCGGTACGGGGATACCGTGTTTTTCCGCATAATCGATGGCGTCTTCGCGGGAACGGATGTCCCACAGCCGCCAGGGCGCAATGATTTTAAGCTGCGGCGCCAGGGCTTTGACAGTAAGTTCAAACCGCACCTGGTCGTTGCCTTTGCCGGTAGCGCCGTGACAGATAGCGTCGGCGCCTTCCTTGAGGGCAATGTCCACCAGCGCTTTGGCGATAATCGGCCGGGCGAAGGAAGTGCCCAGGAGGTACTTGCCTTCATAGACGGCGCCGGCCTTGAGCGTCGGCCAGACATAGTCTTCCACAAACGGCTTGGTCAAATCCTCAATATATACTTTGCTGGCGCCGGATTTAATGGCTTTCTCGCGGACAGGGGCCAGTTCATCGCCCTGCCCGACATCGGCGCACATCGCAATCACTTCACAGCCATAGTTTTCCTTGAGCCAGGGAATGATAACCGAGGTGTCCAGACCGCCCGAATAGGCCAGCACCACTTTTTTAATGTCACTCATACTGTATTGCCTCCTAATATCTATATGGTTTCCTGATTTCCCTATGGTAAAGTTTACAGGAATCAGGTAAAAATGTCTATATCCCGCCGAGAATTGCAACGTTCGCAGTTGCTTATAAAATGATACCACAAAACGGAGATTGCGAGGCTCGCAATAACGAACTTAGGAAAACCGTACCTGCGGTACTCCATCTCCAAGAAGTCATGAGCTGCCGGAACTTGTTAGAAATGTCCAGATGCTAGGCGCGATGAGGATTGCGCCGCGCCGCGTACAGTCGTACGCAAGCAAGCAACCGGAAGAGGAGCACCGTCGCCTATGAGACAGCTTTACGCTGCCGGGTAGGCTGTAGACTTGTTGTAACAAACCGTGCAGATGGGCGTTTATAACAAGTTCTAATGTACTAGTCCGCCATCAGCAACGCCATGATGGCCTTCTGGACGTGAAGACGGTTTTCTGCTTCATCAAACACCACCGAATTCGGGCCTTCAATCACATCATCGGTAATTTCCTCACCGCGGTGGGCCGGCAGGCAGTGCATAACGATAGCATCCTTTTTCGCCGCCTGCATGATCGCGCTGTTGATCTGGAAGCCGGCGAAAGCCTGCTTGCGGATGGCTTGCTCGCCTTCCTTGCCCATGCTGGCCCAGACATCGGTGTAAAGTACGTCGGCGTCTTTAGCGGCCGCGAAAGGATCGTCGAGAATGCTGATCTTGCTGCCGGAAGTCTTAGCCACGGCGGCGGCCTGTTCGACGATGGTGGCATCCGGCGCATAGTTGGGCGGTGTGGCCACGCTGATGTCCATGCCCACTTTGGTGCAGATATGCAGGAGCGAATTGACCATGTTGTTGCCGTCGCCGATATAGCACAGTTTACGGCCCTTTAGCTCGCCTTTGTGCTCAATGGCGGTAAAGATATCGGCCATAGCCTGGCAGGGGTGCAAAAGGTCTGTCAGGGCGTTTATAACCGGTATCGAGGCATATTCAGCCAGTTCCTCCACTTCCAGGTGGGAAAATGTCCGGATCATAATGCCGTCCAGATAACGGGACAATACCCGGGCGGTATCCTTGACCGGTTCACCCCGGCCGATCTGGAGATCGTTGGATGATAGGAACAGCGCCATACCGCCTAATTGCCACATGCCGACTTCAAAGGATACGCGGGTACGGGTGGATGCTTTTTGAAAGATCATGCCGAGGGTTTTACCCTTTAAAAGCTGGTGCGGTTCGCCCGCTTGCTGCTTTGCTTTCAGGACTTTGGTAAAGTCCAGTATCTGATAGATTTCATCTGCCGTTAAGTCATTTATTGATAGAAAGTCTTTGCCTTTAAGACTCATTCCCTATACACTCCCCCATAGTAAAGTAGTTATGCAGCGGCCAGTACTTGATCCAGTATCGCAATCACTTCATCAACATGCGCCGTCGTGATATTAAGCGGCGGCACAAACCGGAGGATATCACCGGCAGTGCAGTTGATAATGGCGCCTTGCTGCATGCATTCGTTGACGATGTCCCGGCCCGGGCGGGTAAGCTTGGCGCCGACAATCAGCCCCTTGCCGCGTACCTCGGTAAGTAAAGCCGGGTATTTTTCCTGCAGGGCATTGAGTTTGCCGACGAGATATTCCCCCACCAGCGCCGCATTAGCCAGCAGCTTTTCATCCTGAATAGCCTGCAGCACGGCATTGGCAGCCGCACAGGCCAGTGGATTGCCGCCGAAGGTGGAGCCATGATCGCCGGGACCAAAGGCAGCAGCGGCTTTGGCGGTGGCGATAAAAGCGCCAATCGGCACGCCGCCGGCCAAGCCTTTGGCCAGGGTGGTAATGTCGGGCTTTATGCCCAGGTGCTCGTAAGCAAACATTTTGCCGGTCCGGCCCATGCCGGTCTGAATTTCGTCCAGAATTAACAGGGCGCCGTATTTATCGCACAAGGCCCGCACCTTTACAAAGTAATCCGGATCGGGGATCACCACGCCGCCTTCGCCCTGGATAGGCTCCAGCATGACGGCGCAGGTCTTGTCGGACATGGCCGCCGCCAGCGCGGCGATATCGTTAAAGGGAACATGCTTGAAACCGCCGGGCAGCGGCTCATAGCCCTGCTGGTATTTGGGCTGGCCGGTAGCGGTCAGGGTGGCTAACGTCCGCCCGTGAAAGGAATGCTCAGCGGTGATGATTTCCACTTTGTCCTGAGAAATAGTCTTGCCATATTTCCGGGCCAGCTTAATGGCGCCTTCATTGGCCTCGGCCCCGCTGTTGCCGATAAAGACTTTGTCCAGGCCGCTTAAGGTAACCAGTGTCTGGGCAAGCTTCGCCTGTTCCTCAGTATAGTACAGATTAGAGCAATGAATCAGCTTGCCAGCCTGCGCGGCTATCGCTTTAACGAGGGCGGGATGGGCATGGCCCAGTACATTGACGGCAATGCCGCCGAGAAAATCGATATATTTTTTGCCTTCGTTGTCATAGACATACGGTCCTTCGCCGTGGCTGAGGACAACGGCATACCGGGCAAATACCGGCAAATAGTTCGCCTGATCAACTGCAAAAACCGTTTGCTTATCCACTGATATACCTCCTATATTTAACCACTTCGGTGCCAATGCCCTCGGAGGTGAAGATTTCTAAAAGCAGGGAATGGGGTTTGCGGCCGTCGATGATGTGCGTTTTGGCTACGCCGGCGGCCAGGGCTTTTACGCAGGCTTCCACCTTGGGAATCATGCCGCCGTCGATGCTGCCGGTTTTAATCATTTCCTGGGCTTCGGCCAGCGACAGGGTGGAAACGAAGGAACTCTTGTCATTATAGTCTCGATAAATGCCTTCCACGTCGGTAATCAGGGCCAGTTTCTCCGCACCTAATGCGGCAGCCAGTTCACCGGCCACATAGTCGGCGTTAATGTTGTAGGTAGCCCCGTCTTTGCCGACACCAATCGGTGAAATAACCGGGATATAACCTTGGTCCAGCAGCTTCTCAACAATACCTGAATTTAATTTCAGCACATCACCGACAAAGCCGATGTCTACTTCTTTGAATTGACCATTCTCACGGACCTTAGCCAGGTGCTTGGAGGCAATAATCAGATCGGCATCCTTGC
>JAEZQV010000398.1 GCA_023441125.1 Bacillota bacterium | reverse complement strand
GAGCAGGCCATGCACCGCTCTCCTGCCGAACCAAATGCAGCGTTCATGATGGTAGATACCGCAAGATCAAGATTGGCATCCGGCAGAACGATAGTATGGTTTTTTGCCCCGGCAAGAGCCTGTACCCTTTTGCCATTGGCAGCCGCATTTTTATAAATATACTCGGCAACCGGTTTAGAGCCGACAAAGGAAATCGCCGCCACGTCCGGATGTTCAAGCAGTCCATTGACTACATCATGCGCACCATGCACGACATTCAAGACCCCCTCAGGTATTCCCGCTTTGTGAGCAAGTTCGGCAAGGCGATTTGCTAACAGCGGTGTGCGTTCGGACGGTTTAAGAATAAACGTGTTGCCGCACGCAATTGCCAAAGGGAACATCCAGCACGGAACCATCATGGGAAAATTGAATGGCGTGATCCCGCCAATTACACCAATAGGGTAACGGTACATGCCTGATTCTACACCAGTCGCAATATCGGGGAGTTGTGTGCCCATCATCAGGGTGGGAGCGCCACAGGCAAATTCTACACATTCAATGCCTCGCTGCACTTCGCCATAGGCATCCTCATAGGTTTTTCCGTTTTCTGCAGTAATGAGTTTAGCAAGTTCTTCCCAATGCTCGATCAGAATCTGCTGATACCGGAACAAGATCCGGGCTCGCCGCGGCACAGGCACTTTCCGCCACTTTTCAAAAGCCGCCTGTGCCGATTTAACTGCTTTGTCCAAATCCTGTTTATTTGACAGAGGAACGATCGTCAGAGTTTCCCCGGTAGCAGGATTTGGCACAACTTCCGTATTTTTTGAAGTCGCTTCAACAAACTGACCATCAATAAAATTTCTTAATACTTGCGAGTAGGAATTTTCCATTTTGGTACCCTCCTTTTTATTATGCGGCCCAATCGCGCTTTCGTTTTATTTTGCCTGGCGGCTGCCCTGCAGCTTATTGCCAGAGACTTTGGTAAATCTGCATGATTTCATCCTTGGTAGGTTGTTTTATTGTATTGTTCGGGCTGCCGCTTTGCAGTGCATCATCAGCCATCTTAGCGATATTCCTGAAGAATTCGTCCCTGTCCACACCATATTGCGCAAGGGTGGGTATTTCTAAATAACTGCAGAGGTTGCCAATTTCTTTTACCAGTTCTTCAGCTGCAGCCTGATCTGACATGCCGTCCCGGAAACTGCCCACGGCTTTGGCAATATCGGTAAATTTTTCCGCTGCGCCCGCCACTGCGTAACGCAAACAAGCCGTAATCAGCATGGCATTTGAAATTCCGTGCGGCACATGGAACAGCGCCCCGATTGGCCGGCTCATGCCATGCACAATGGTAACTGACGAATTATTAAAGGCGATGCCGGCTTCCAGCGCTGCCAGCGCCATCTGGTTTCTGGCTTCGAGGTCACGGCCATTGCTATAAGCCTGCCTCAGATTGGCAAAAATACGTTTGCAGGCCGAAAGCGCAAAAGTATCGGACAGAGGCTGCGCCTTTCTTGATGTATAAGCCTCCACGGCATGCGTTAAAGCGTCGATCCCGGTTGCCGCCGTCACTTTCGCCGGAGTTGTAGTTGTTAGTTGGGGATCCACGATAGCCAGCGCCGGCAGGAGGACTGCTCCCTTCAAAAGCATTTTTACTTTATTTTTGGTATCTGCTATGATTGTAAACTGCGTAGCTTCGGAACCCGTACCGGCCGTAGTCGGAATAGCAACTAAGTTAGGCGGCAGCGTTTTGATTTCTTGTCCCATATAATCTGTTATCCTGCCGGGATTTGTCGCCATAACGCCAATCGCCTTCATCGCGTCAATTGGACTGCCGCCGCCAAGCCCAATAAGAAAATCGCACTGTGACGTTGTATACAGAGCTGTACCGGCGACAACCATTTCATCGGTAGGCTCGCTGTTCACTTCAGCATATACCTGAAATGCAATGCCATTCGCCGACAGTATTTGAATTAATTTGTCTGCATTTCCTGTGTTTACCATTACTTGGTCGGTTACAATCAACGCTTTGCTGCCCAGTTGCTTTAAATATGAGCCTGAGGTTTGCAGCGCGTCAACGCCAGTCAAAATCGTTTTAGGGGTAAAAAATTGGTTAGCCATAAACTTACACACCCTTTTCTTATTTAATTCTGGCAATTTATTTCACAGGAAGCTACCTGATCGCACTTCTCAGCCTGCTTTAATTTTTCTGAATTCTTCGGTCAAAATAGGCAACACCTCCACGACATCGCCCACAATGCCGTAATCGGCCATCTTGAATATCGGCGCATCCGGGTCTTTGTTAACAGCGATAATAATATCCGAGGACGACATTCCAGCCAAATGCTGAATGGCTCCCGAGATGCCGCAGGCAAAGTAGATTTTAGGTCCTACTGTTTTTCCCGTCTGGCCCACTTGATGCATATGCGGTTTCCAGCCGGCGTCAACGGCTGCGCGCGAGGCTCCCACCGCTCCGCCCAGCACATTGGCCAGTTCTTCTACATAGCAGAAGTTCTCCGGCTTGCCAAGGCCCCGTCCGCCGGATACGATGATTTCGGCTTCTTCCAGGTTGCAGGAGGCAGTGCAGACTTTGACAATATCGAGAAGCTTAGTACGAATGTTTTCGGCCTTTACTTTGCTGACTACCCGGATGATTTCGCCGCTCTTAGCGTAATCAGGAGCGGGACGCTTAAATACCGCCGGCCGGACGGTACCCATCTGGGGTCGGTGTTCCGGACAAAGGATGGTGGCCATGATATTGCCGCCAAAAGCGGGACGGGTCCAGGCTACGAGACCGGTGGCTTCGTCGATGCCAAGTCCGGTGCAGTCAGCAGTAAGACCGGTGCCTACACGGCAGGCAATGCGTGGTCCGAGGTCGCGTCCGTCATTGGTAGCTCCCAGCAGGATGACGGACGGCTTGTAAGTGCTAATGAGATCGGTAAAAGTGGCGGTGTAGCCGTCGGTGTTATAATTGGCCAGTGCGGGCGCTTCCACCAGATAAATTTTATCCGCTCCGGCGGCGAAAACTTCTTTGGCTATGCTTTCCACTTTGTCGCCGATGATAACGCCGGATAATTTCTGCCCCATAGCGTCAGCCAGCTTGCGTCCTTCGCCCAGCAATTCAAGACCTACGTTACGCGCTTTGCCTTCGGCTATTTCGATGTAGACCCATACGTCTTTGTATTCGTTTTTGTCCATGGCCACTTGTTTGCTTTCTTCTTCCCGCAAGATGGCCCCCACCGGACAGGTGTCGCTGCAGGCTCCGCACTGGGTGCACGCTTCCGTGATAAATGCTTTTCCGTCCCGCATTTCGATCGCCCCGAAAGGGCACACAGGCTCGCAGGCGCCACAGCCGACACATTCTTTTGTAACTTTTACTGCCATTGTTCTGTTACCTCCTCATTACACGATTTTTGCGTCGGACAGTTTTTGAATGAGCTCAGCAACTGCTTCCCGCGCGGTGTCCTTTTGGATGACCACACCTTGGGTCCGCTGTGGCGGGGTAAATATCTTGCGAACCTGAGTCGGTGATCCCTTGAGGCCAAGTTTTTGTTCGTCCACAGCAAGGTCGGCGGCCGTCCAGACCAGGATTTCGGCCCGGTTGGCTTTCATGGTGCCTTTAACGGTCGGATAGCGGGGTTCATAATTCAGCGATTTGATGACCGATACCAGGACGGGAAGTTGGACTTCAAGGACTTCATAGCCTTCTTCCTGTTCGCGTTCCACTTTGGCGATGCCGCCTTCGATTTCCATCCTGGATACATAGGTTACCTGAGCGATGTCCAAATGCTCAGCGGTTTCCGGCCCGACCTGGGCGGTATCTCCGTCTATCGCCTGCTTGCCGCAGAAGATGACGTCGTAGGTGCCAAGCTTACGAATGGCCGCTGCCAAAGTGTAGCTGGTAGCCAATGTGTCGGAACCGCCAAAGGCTCTGTCACTGATGAGTATCGCCGCGTCGGCTCCCATAGCCAGGCATTCTTTCAGGGCGTCCTTGGCTTGTGGCGGCCCCATGGAAATGACAGTGACTTTACCGCCATGTTTTTCTTTTAGCTGGAGAGCCGCTTCTACGGCATTCTTGTCAAACGGGTTGACAATACTCGGCACTCCCTGGCGGATAAGGGTATTGGTTACTGGGTCAATCTTTACTTCGGTAGTGTCAGGCACCTGCTTGACACATACTACGATTTCCATGTCTTATTCCTCCTATCAAAATTGGCTAATACATTTATTAAGCAATCTGTACCTGTATTCCCAATACCTTGCTTCGCACCACCCCCTGGTTGCTAATGTGTTTTTACCCTGGCCAGCAACTCACTGTTAGCAATCATCCTCCTTTCCGTCTCTCCGGCAGTTTACATGCCGCATTCCGTTATATTTTACATATAAAATATTTGTATACAAAATAAATGGGTAAAAAAATAGCGTGTATTTGGAGCTATTTATATTATGCAAAATATTTGTATACAAAATAAATTGTTAGACATTATGCATCCATTCTTATCTGAGAAATTGCAATACTAGTCATGCTTATTCTCAGGAATTACATAATCAAACATATATGCCATAAAACTGTCAATAGCGTTCAGATTCCGGTTTACTTGCATCCTGATTAAGGCGCCTTCCCAGGAAGAATAAATGAATTCGGCCAACATTTTAGAATCGTGTTCCGGCGATATTTCACCTATTTGCTGTCCTTCTTTTACACATTCTTCAAACAATTCAAGCCAACGATCAAATTCAGTTTTTAGAGCTACGCGGATCCTCGGACTGACATCTGAAATTTCAGTTGCCAACTTAGCCACCAAGCAACCTTGGCCACAGCCTTTGCTCATGTAATATTCGCGGACAGACAAAAAATAGTTAATCAGCCGTTTTCGTGGAGAAAACGCACCGTCAGTGAGGCGCTTATGCATCAAATTTGCCAGAAAACCGCCATAATACTCAACTACGGCGATACCGAAATCTTCTTTGGACGCAAAATAATGATAGAATGGTCCTTTAGGGACATCCACTTCGGCCAAAACTTCTTGTATTCCGACAGCATTGTAGCTTTTGGCCAGCATGGCTTTAGTTCCTGTTTTAATTAATTCTTCGCGTGTTTTCTTTTTCATAATTAAATAATAGACTAGTCGTATAGTATTGTCAATATATATTTTTATTTTTCTAAATCATCAGTTATATCCGAACTTGCTTAAAACGGCCAGCATTACAGCGTCCCTTCGGCCGGAGGCCGAAACTGGTCTTCGGGAACTGTAAGCAATTTATTTACAGTAACAAGCATTGCTTGCTTGTCAACCGGAAGCTTCCCGTTGATATAAGCGTAATTGGAATAGTGATCACTATAAAAATAGCTGTTACAGTTTAACTCATTAATGAAAAGGGCCGTCTCCCGCAGCGCCTCATACGGAGTCAACAAACCAAATAAGCCGCGGCAGTAATCATCGTACAGCGGCGTGCCCTGTATGGGGATAAAAGTTCGTACCCGGATAAAGGTGGGATCAATTTTATTCAATACATTGGCACTGGCAATTGCATGCTGCCTGGTCCGATCCCGCCCGCCGATCCCAATCAAGACGTATTCGCTGAGTTCAATGCCGGCTGCCTTCACCTTCGCGCCTGCTTCGACGAGCTCTGCGGCGGTAGCTCCTTTTTGTATTCTGGCTAACACAATGTCATCGCCGCTCTCCATACCCGAGTGAATGCGGCTGAGGCCATTGTCTTTTAGGCGTTGTAACTCCTCAAGTGACTTCATATTGATATATCGGGCCGATCCATACATAGTTATCCGCTGCAAGCCAGGAAATAAATTGCGGGTCTCCGCCAATATTTCCATAAGCTGATCCGTTTTCATCAAGATGGTATTTCCATCCGCAAAGAACAGACTCTCAGCAGTATCACCATAATGCATCTGCGCTAACTGCAAATCTTTCTTAATTTCCGCCACGGAGCGAATCCGAAAGTTCACATCCTTATACATTGGGCAAAAAGTACACATATTATGAGGGCACCCAATGGTACATTGAATGATAATACTATTGGCCTCACTTGGGGGACGGTATATAACACCCGTATAACGCATTCCGATTCCCTCCTTCACCTTAAAAAAAATCCTGCCTCAAGGCCTGAATGATTATATAGTAGACCAGTCGTATACTATTGTCAAGAATTTTTTCTTTTTTTTAACTTCTTAGTTGTTCATTAACAGCATAGCTGTTGGAATTTATTCTAGCGCATCACTCCGTCTGATATAAAGCATTCAAAAGAATAAAGAACCGGCAGACGCAACAGGTCTCCCAGTTCTTTATTCTGTAAGATTTTACTCGACAAGCCAGCCGCCCAGTTTTCTGGCTTCTGTCACTATTGCCGTTTGACTCAGCAAATCTTCGGGGTTATGTGTCCCGCCGGCGATCAGAATCTTGTAGTCGCCAAAACCAAGGAAAGCAAGATTCTTGCCCATATGCTCAAAATAGTGGCGAAACATAGCGGTGTCCGGTCTCCCCTGGGTCACGGCCAGCAAGACCTTTTTCCCCGGCGTCAGGTAGCTGGAATAATCGGGTTTGAGGAAAGGGTACAGGCGATCCACCACCAGCTTTAACTGTCCCGTCATCTGCCACATGTATACCGGCGTTGCAAAAATAAGGCCGGTGGCCGTGGCGATCTCTTCATATAACTCCTGCATATCATCCTGCAGGGCACATTTTCCATGGGCTCTACAGGCATAACAGCTCTGGCAGCCTTTGATATTCAACGCACCGGCGTTATACGCTTTGACCTCAGCGCCTCGTTCGGCGGCGCTCTTGAGGACTTCATCCGCTAAAGCGGCCGTACAGCCGCGCCTGCGGGGACTCCCATTAATAGCAACAATCTTTTGCACCTTGCCCAACCTCCCCAATATCAGCATTGCCGCCGGGCAACCTTAGCCTGGTTAGATCATTTTATTTAAGTCAGCAATTAATGCATCGATATCAATGCCATGGGCCTGCGCACCCTGGGCGATGTTTTCAAAACGGGCGGCAGCGCAGCCAAGGCAGCCCATGCCGTAGTTGCGAAATACTTCCACCGTCTGTGGATATTGACCAACAATTTCACCGATACCCATTTCTTTTGTAATCATTATGCATTACCTTCCCTTCAGAGATATTCACCTTGAATATTTTCAAGCATCTGCCTGCTTTTATATTAGTTAATGTTACGGTGTTTTACAAGTACGCACTTATTTGTATCATAGTATCAAAATATATACCAAGAGGACTTGCCGGCGGCTATACAAAAACAAAAGCTGCTCACCAAAGAGCAGCCAATAATTAGCCTAAGGTAAAGAGCCCGCAATGATCTACGCTACAGCCTGCACCAATCATTACATACCTATACGCAGACTTTCGCCTACCCACAAGCATTACACAACTGATGCAAACCTTTGCTCGACCACCACAGATAGCTACTGAACCGCCTGCAATCTCCCGACTGCAAACGACCCGTATTATTCACAACCCGTAGCGATCTTAGCTCGACCAACATAAATCCCTTGGGACCACACGGCAACAGTTGGGCTACCGTACAGCCTTTCAAGACCCATGCCAGTCTTCCCGCCGACTAACGCCGAACCCTCACGGACCCGACGCCAATCTTTGGCCGACTAATGCCGAGCCCATTTAGACCCGACACCAATCTTGGCTCGACCATTACGAACCCTTTACACTCATAGTATCTACCGGCAAACACATCTCATACCTTGAAAAATATGGAAATATTATTTTAGGTACGTAATTGTGTTCGGTGTAATACTTAGTAACTCCGGGCCATTTTCCGTCATAACATAACTGTTTTCCGTGCCAATGGCCCCTTCCGGGAAGACAAACTTAGGCTCCAGGGCAAAGGTCATGCCCGGCACAATCGGTGTGACAATGCCTTTAGCCATGATCGGCCATTCATCCAGTTCCAGGCCGATGCCGTGACCGATAAATTTCACCTGCTCGCCTTTGTTGCCCATGAAATAATCCTTATAGCCCAATTCCTCGGCCAGTTTTGCCGACAGCAAATACGGCTCTTCCGCCGGAATTCCCGGTTGCATAGCCTTCACTATTTCGGCCTCAATCAGCAAGGCATCCTCATACGCCTTTACCAGCTTAGGACTTAAATCACCAATGCAAAAAATCCTGGTCTGGTCACCGGTATAACCGTCAATGACAGTGGTATAGTCAACATAGACTACTTCGTTCCGGCCGATCCGCTTCCAGCCTGCCCCCTGCGGCTGAGACAAACTGACGCCCATACCGCCGACCGGCCCGTCAAAGAAGTTCGGCCAGGCGCCACTGCTGCCGGTACAGATATTGCCGTAGAAAAAATCCTGGTTAAAGGACCGCATTTTACAGCAGCTTGAGTAACCGCGCTTCCGCAGTTCGGCCTCAAATAAGGCCGCCAGTTCGATTTCCAGCATACCTTCCCGTAAAAACGACGGAATGGCCAGGAAGGCCTGGTCGATGACGCCAAGGGCATTCCGGATAAGGTCTACTTCGTAGGCCGACTTAATGGCGCGAATTTCTTTAATCGCCGGTGAAATATCACTGAATTCAGCAGCCGGAAATATCTTTTTATAGGTGTTAAACAAGTTTACCGGCAGCACATCTAATTCCAGGCCAATTTTTTTCGGAGTGGCACCGGTAGCCGCCGCAATCAGACCGGCGATTTCTTTCGGACTTTTAATGGCAGCTATATTGTTTAACGGGGACTCCTGCTGCGCGCGGCTTACGCTCTTCTTCACCATCAGCAGCGGTTCGCCGCCGGCCGGTATATATAAAATTGCGTTCTGCACTGTACCGGCAAAGTAAAACATGTCACTGTTCAGCAACACAAGCGCGCCGTCCATTTTCTTCGCTTGCAAACTCTTTTGCAGTTGATTGATGCGGACCTTAATTTCCGACTCCGGGGTAAAGTTCATATCCATTCCTCCAGTCAAATCAAACTTTGCACAGCCGCTGACAATACCACCGGCTCACAAGGTTAACCATACTATTCTCCAAGATATTTTCCAGGTCGACTGTAATAATTCCTCCTGCTTATAACGGCAGCAAACGGTTACGGCCTGGCTTGTATTATGCATAGTATGACCGTTAAACCCCCGGCGTAAAATAGTACGGCCGGCGCCGGGCTTTAGCAAGGCGGGATTCGCTGCTGCACCTCTAGCAACAGAAGGATTCATCAGCCGACCAGCTAATGAATCCTTCTGTTTATTCTTATTTAGTTTAGTCTACGGGCGCAGGACGATCTTAATCGCCGTATCGTCTTTGTCGGCCAAAGCAAAGGCTTCCTTAATTTCGCTTAACTTAAACTCGTTGGTAATCAACGGCTTAATGGCCACATCCCCCTGTACTACCGGCCGCAGTGAAGGCGGGGTCCACACATAACGCTCCCGCCAGGTATGATGAACCAGACAGGTATTGATGAACTCCAGGCCGTCATCGTGCCAACGGCTAATATTTAAGGTGATCGGCTGGGTGACCCAGCTGTAGAAAACAAACTTGCCATTGTGTTTGATGATTTCCGAGGCCGTGTTGAACGAGCTCTCACTGCCGGCAGCTTCAACCACGACATCGGCGCCAACACCGCCGGTCATATCGGCCACAATGGCGGCAAGATTCGCGGTGGTCAGATTAACAGTAACATCAGCGCCCAGCTTTCTGGCCAGTTCGAGCTTGCCATCCAGAACATCGGCCACGACGACTTTGGTTGCACCCTTCTTTTTGGCGCACTGGGCGATGATTTGTCCGGCAAAACCGCCCCCCATGACAACCACAACATCACCAAGCTGCACACCGGCATGAAGGCCGGAGTACATCGCACAGGCGATAGGTTCTCCCAGGCTGACCAGGTCCATGTCCAGACCGGCTGGTGCCGGCTGCAGCTGGAAGGGTTGCGCAACAAAATAATCGGCAAAATTATTACACCAGCCAAACGCAATGACTTGGTCCCCTACCTGGTACTCACTTACCTTGGCGCCAACCTCGACAACAGTACCGCCGCTCTCATGGCCCAGCCAGAAAGGAAATTTCGGGTCCTGACGGAATTCAGCCGTTTTTGGCGGCAACTGCCCCCGGTAAAAACTCTTATCCGAACCACAGATGCCGATCAGGTGATTTTTTACGATAACCTCATTATCACCGCATACCAGTTCTTTTTCCTTAAGTTCGATATCACGCGGTCCTTTCAGCAAAGCCGCTCTTGTTGTAATAGCCATGAGTGGTTCCTCCTTTAAGTTAGGTTTAAATTATCAGGGAATCTGCAGCAGCGTAAACGCCACCCAGGCAACAATGGCGCCAACTACCGACATGGACAGACCCCAAATCAGCAAATTCTTAAACAGCCTGCTCTTATCCTCAGACGGATGGGCATTGGCCAGATAAATGGCGCCGCTGGTAGACAGCGGGCTCATATCGACCACAAAGCCACAGGAGACAATGGCCGATACCAGCGGCAACAGCTGATCGGCCGATGCGCCGACTTTTTGCAGCAGGATGGGCGCCATGGGTACGAAGGTCGGGATAATGACGCCGGTTGTACTGGCATAGGCAGATATCAAGCCGGAGACAAAGCCTGTCACCAGAACGATGGTGGAAGTCGAGGACAGGGTAGCAATCAGGCCGGCGAACAGATCAATACCGCCTACTTTAGTCATCAGCGTAATCATCACCGTAACACCGGTAACCATGAGGATGGCGCCCCACGGCATGCCTTTAATGGCTTTGTCCTCATCGGCCACTTTAAGAAAGACCAGCAGCATCCCGATCAGGAAAGCGCCTAACCCAATATCCATATTAAAGCCGATAACACCGACAATATAGGCGGCTAGACCGGCCAGGGTAATTAGCTGTTCGCGCGTAAATGCGCCCACCTTTAAATTGGCAAGAATGCTGCTTTCGCCGCCGGCCTGCCCTTTGAGCAGCTTCATGCCGCCAAATACAAAGAAGGCCAGAATGGCGGCAACAAAATGAACGAGTACATTATTTAACCAAATGATGACACTTACATCGGTCATGCCCAGCTTGGCAGTAAGACCGGTGGTGATAATACCGCCGATGGCAATCGGCGACATACCGCCGGCGTGTCCGCCGTTTCCGGCCATAATAGCGAGCAACAGCGGG
This sequence comes from Bacillota bacterium, assembly GCA_023441125.1. The sequence continues at coordinate 383 of JAEZQV010000398.1, read as the reverse complement.
CTGATCTTTAGTTCCTTGGCCAGCAGCATTACGGTCGGCGCCAGCAAGGCCGCGGTCACTGTCGGACCGGGTCCGGCGGCGCCGATTACCAAAGCGATAAAAAAGAGCAATATCGGCAATAGCACCACATTTCCTTTGATTCCCTTGATTACATACTTGGTTACCTTTTCCAGCGTCCCGTTCGTCTGGGCAATCGCAAACAGGAATGTGGTGCCGGCCAGCATAATAAACAGGCTTGTCGGATACCCCTTCAGAATATCATCGACTTTCATGCCCCCCAGGTAGTGACCAATCACCAAAGCCACGCCTAAGGCCATAACCCCGATATTCCGCGTAGATATGCAGCTGATAATAATCACAATGACAAGCGCAATGAGCGAAAT
>JAEZQV010000361.1 GCA_023441125.1 Bacillota bacterium | reverse complement strand
GATCGATGGCCAGCCAGGCTTTGTTTTACAACCAGGAACCCCGGACCGTAATGGCCTGTCTAATTTCTCCGGGGTTTCCTGTGTTGGGAAAAATAACCGGCGGTGTATTTGTTTACCGTGAAGGCCTTCAATACGGTGCGGTGCAAGCTCTGCGATCGGGGATTATGCTATCCCTGGGGCTATTGCTTAGCTGGACTTCTGACCCGCGGCAGCTGCTCAAAAGCTTTTTAGCGTGGCGGATGCCCTATGAATTGGCCTTTATGGTGATTACCAGCTTGCGTTTTCTACCGGTTATATTTCAAGAGACGGCAATCGTATTGACAGCTCAGCGGCTGAGGGGATTTCAACCCTTTAAAACCGCTTCGCCCCGCCATTTAATTCAAATGGCCTTCCAGACGCTATTTCCTATTTTAGCCCGGACATTACGCCGGGCGGCAACTTTGGCGTCTTCCGTGGAGAGCAGAGGCTTTGGCAGGGAAACACAGCGCAGCTGCGACAATCCCTGGTCAATTCTGGAACGGGGATTCTGTTACATAGCTGCTATACTGGTAGCTGGTTTAGTTGCCTTAAAAATAATGGATGTATTGCAATTCAACGGACTTGTATATATACCGGCATGGCGCAGCTTGTATGATATGATGAAAGTATGGATGTGAAAGATCAATGAGAAAAATAAATACATTTATATTATTAGCCCTGTTTGTCCTAACCATAGGGGCGTTAGCAATCCATATTTTTGAATCCGATACAGGTTTAGCCGTAGCAACGCGCCAGATCAGCCAGCACAGCGGGAAATATGAAAAGATAGCTGAGGTTTCTTTAGGCAAGGTTGAGGCTCATAACTATCAGCGAATGGGTTTTACTAAAGGATTTATTCAGTTTTCCCCTGATAATCTGCACTTGGCCGTAGGTACGGAAAATGGGGAAGTATTACTGCTTACCAATACCGGAAAAATAGTATGGCGAAAAAGTATCGGGTTGGGAAAGATGTCGGCTTTGGAGTTTAGCCGTGACAGCCGTTATATTTTGATTGGTGAATCCAGCCAGCAAGGGTATTTGTTATGCCTTAATGCAAAAGATGGCAGTGAAATGTGGCGGCAGGCAAGCGTAAGCGAATTAGGCGTAGAGATAAAAGACAAAACCTATCCGTCGATTGTGGCAATCCGGACAGATGAGCAGGGCCGGATTTTTGCGGTGGGGCAGCGATACATCCGGTTTGCTGATGGCCGCAATGAATACCGGGGACGTATTTATAAATTTGACGGGAACGGCAAGCGGCTCGCAATGTTTCCTTCCGATCATAATCTTGATGCCTGGGTGAGCTGGATAAGTGTTGATCAAAAAGGAGAGCGGGCAGTATTTGGCACGGCTAACTGGGATGCAATACAGACTAACCGCTATACGGACAATATGTATTGCCTGGATGGCAGCCTTAACCCGCTATGGAGCACTTTGATTTCGCCGGTGTATCCCTATCAGAACACAACAATGCGCAGCAGTCCGGAAATCTCCGGTGATGGCAGATACGTAGCCGGTATTGCGAGTGATGGACGATGTTTTTTATATGATGGGGAGCAATGCCGGGAACTGTGGCGGCGAAATCTCAGTGAGCCACAAAAAATCAGCGGAATCTATATGAATGCAAATGGCGCAAATGTGCAAATTGTTGAGGAGCATTTTGTTTTTACGACTGGTAATACCTATAACCGGGCAAACTGGCAGCTGCCGACGCCGGTTGAGCATCCCGGCTCAAATAGCATGTTTGTTTTTAATTTGCAAGGACAACTGGTGAACAGGCATCGCTTTGGAGGCATGATTGAACAAATTGCGGTTAGCGAGAAGGAAGCAGCAATTGCTGTTGGCCGCAATGTCCGTACAAAAGATCCCGGAGTACATGGCTTGTATATCACTTCCCTGCCAGGGGCTCAAATTATTGACTATATTGCAACGAATGGACCCTGTGTCGGCTCGGCAATTAGTACGGATGGAAGGTATACCGCAGCGGTTGAGGCTCCATTACAGCTTGATGACGGACAGATCATCGGTGAATACAAACTGATCCTGGTGCAAAGCAGGAATTAAGCGGAGCAAAATGGAATTGTTTAAAAGAAGAACCCAATAGGGAAGGTGAGCTTATGGCAGAAAAACAGGGATTAATCCTTGTCAATACAGGTAATGGTAAAGGGAAAACAACAGCAGCTCTGGGCTTGGCAATGCGGGCCTGGGGGCAGGGATTAAAGGTTCTGGTTGTACAGTTTATCAAAGGAAATTGGAAATACGGGGAACTGGAAGCTGCTAAGCGGATGGGACCTGATTTTGTTATTCGCCAAATGGGGGAAGGATTTGTTCAAGGCTGTACTGAAAACGAGCGGCCCAGTCATGAACAGGCGGCGGCAGAAGCACTGCAAACGGCGAAAACAGAGATTGCTGCCGGGAAATGGGATATGATTATCCTGGACGAAATTAATTATGCGATTAAGTTTGGTTTAGTTCCGGTAGAAGAAGTATTGAGCCTGTTACAAGCAAAGCCCACGTATCTGCATATTGTGCTTACGGGCAGAGATGTACATCCGCAGATTGTTGAACAGGCAGATCTGGTTACAGAAATGAAAGAAATAAAGCACCATCACAAAAAAGGGATAAAAGCGCAAAAAGGAATTGAATTTTAATTTTGCCTGCAAATCCTAAATAGTTTGCATAATATTGATAAAAAAGTAAAATATTAAAAATGTAGTTTGACAGGCAGTGGGAACAATGGTATCATAAACATGGATGAAAACTGAATATTACGAGATAGGTGCCCGACAGGGCTTAATAGGGAAGTCCGGTGTAATGCCGGCGCGGTCCCGCCACTGTAATAGGGAGCAAACCCGATAAATGCCACTGAGATCATTATCTTGGGAAGGCCTGGGTGAGCGATGAACTAGAGCCAGGAGAACTGCCTATTTAACAGTCACCGTTATACCCACGAGCGATGGGGAGGGGATTATTCGAGCAATCGAATCCTTCCTGGCTATATTTGTATGCCAGGTTTTTATTTGGATTGATCACTCTTATAAACATGACCTTCCTGTGTTCTGCGGGGAGGTCTTTCTTTCGTCGAAAAGTTTCCTCGCTTTAGGTTTTGGTGAGGACGTTAGCCATACATGTCATGTTGTCTTCTTTCAGCGTTACGTCTGGGAAACGTCTCGCTGGCCCCCTTTTTGGGGGTCTTATTTTTCTAATTCATATTTTACATATATTGTATTTTTACTATAGTGTGATTGTAGGGGGAGTATTGGTACATGCAAGATGGCGGTAAGAAAAAAGCAATATTGGTAGTCAGTTTTGGTTCAACTTATGAAGAGACAGTGAAAAAGAGTATTGAAAGTACGGAGAACAAAATCCGCACGGCTTTTCCAGGCTATGATGTGTTCCGGGCTTTTACGTCCCGCATGGTGATCCGCAGATTGTCAGAGCGTGGTATTCAAGTTGATACGGAAAAACAGGCAATTGAACGCTTACAGGCTGCTGGTTATCGAGAAGTTTATGTACAGCCGCTCCATATTGTAGCTGGCGAAGAATATGACAAGATTAAGAAAATCGTTGTTGAGTATGCTCACGCCAAAGAAATGGCATTTGAACGCATTGCTATTGGCCGACCCTTGCTTTTCTATATGGGACAGGAAGAGCGGCCTGATGACTATCTTACCGTTATTGATGCCGTGAAAAGCCAGCTTGCGAAGCTGGAAAAAGATCAGGCAGTTGTTTTCATGGGACATGGCGGAGTTCATCCGGCCAATGCCGCTTATGCTGTCCTACAAATGAAGTTGGAGCAAGCCGGTTTTGAACAGGCCTACGTTTATACAGTCGAAGGATTTCCTTCATTAGATAGTGTGCTTGAAAAACTGCAAAAGCAGCAAGTGCGCAAAGTGGCACTCCTGCCGTTCATGTTAGTTGCAGGTGATCATGCCCAAAATGATATGGCGGGAGATGAGCCTGATTCAGCTAAATCTCAATTGTTGGCAGCTGGCTTTGAAGTAGAAGCTTATTTATGTGGCTTAGGCGAGAATGCAGCGATTCAGGATATTTATGTACAGCACCTTAG
>JAEZQV010000349.1 GCA_023441125.1 Bacillota bacterium | reverse complement strand
ACCGGTACAAGTTTTTCCCGGTACACATAGCCCAGACCGGCAACTAACGCAATGCCGACAACTACAGCCAACTGACCGTTAACGTCGACACCGGCGGCCGAACCGGCGGCATTCAGATTATGGGCCACACCGGCACCGGCCAGCATGCCCAGCACAGTAAACATGGCATCGGTACTGCCTTCTCCAGCCATAATGAGCTGGCGCAGCGGGCAGCCGCCAGCCAGTGTAGCTGCCAGACCGGTAAGAAACAAGCCAAGAAAATTCCAGATGTGCATGGTATGTGCCAGTGGCTGGTTTTCAAAACCCAGTTTAAAGAAACCAAAATACAAATTGCCGGCCAAAGCAGCCAAAAACATAACTGCATATATTTTTAGCAGCGAGGTATCCCTGATCAGGAGGAAATCCCGGAACCCGCCACTCAGGCACATCCGGGTGCGCCAAGCCAAGCCGCCGGCCGCCAAACCGGCAATCAGGCTTAAGGCAACCGGTGCGTGCATGGAACCGGGCCCTTTGGCGCTAAAATGCAAAAAAGCGGCCCCGGTACTTACGCCAACCAAAAGAATCAGGGCAATAACGGCGGCCAGATAACCGCTATACCGGCTGCTGCCGCTATAAGTATGCGCACGTCCCAGATTAAAGCCGCGTTTTAAAAACACTACCCCAACGCCAATACCGGCAATAAAGCCAGCCAGACCAGTGAGACCGTTCAGGTCGCCGCCGGCTACCCGCAGAATAGCCCTGAGCGGACATCCCAAAAATACCAGGGCGCCAATCATCATGGCCATGCCGAGAACAAAGCGGATCAACGGCTTGGACCCGCCCCGGGGCCTGAATTCACTGCTTACGCTAGCCAAGCCGAAGGAACCCAGGACAAAGCCCATAATTTCCGGGCGGGCATACTGCAAGGTTGCCGTACTGTGAATGCCCAAAGCACCGGCAATGTCCCGCAACTGGCAGGCGGCACAGAAACCATAGTTGCCCGGGTTGCCGAACTTAACCAGCAGCACCGCCCCCAGGCCAAAAACGATACCGGTTAAAATGATTAACCAATTCACGCCATCACCCCTATAGAGAATATTTTAAATACTTAAATAAATATTATATATTTGTAATAATATTCCTGCTGGAATCGACGCAAACAGGAAATTTTATCTGTAAACACGAAGTATATGATCAGGCAATAATTATCCTGAGGTGAAAACATGTCATATATTCAGTCTCTAACCGTTTTTCTGCAAGTTGCCGAAGAAGGCAGCTTTTCAGCGGCTGCCAAAAAACTCGACCTGACCCAGCCAACGGTCTCCTTTCATGTTGATAATCTGGAAAAAAATTTTGGATGCCCGTTATTTACCCGGACATCCAAAGGCGTTTCATTAACTATATATGGTGAAAAACTATATGAGACTACCCGGACCATAAATGGTCTGATCGCCAATACCCATAATGAAATCCAGGCCATGACCCAGGGTACTGCCGGCAGGATCTTACTGGGTGCCAGTACCATTCCCGCTGATTATATCCTGCCGCCGTTACTGGCCGGATTTCTCAGGGAACACCAGAATCTGGCCATTTCGCTGGTAACGGGCGACAGCCAAACCATTTTGGAAAAATTTCACAACGGCGAAATTCCGGTTGCCATCGTCGGCGCCAAACCTAAAGACAGCATCGTCAGTCAGCCGTTATGGTCGGACAACCTTGTCCTTGTGGCGCATCCCGATTACCAGGCAACAATTCCGGCAACACCAACCGGCGACTGGCTGCTTACCCTCCCTTTTGTCCTGCGCAAAAAATCCTCGGGGACAGCCATCTCAGCCCTGGAGGCGCTGGCAAGACTAGGCATTGCTTCCGAGAAGCTCAGGATTGTCCTGGAAGCCGGCAGCAATCAAACGGTTAAAGCCGCTATTTTAAGCAAAATCGGCGTTGGCTTTATTTCCGCCTGGGCGGTCGAACCCGAGCTGGCCACCGGCAGACTTATTTCTTTGCCGTTACCGGGTCCGGCCATTAAACGGCAATTTTACGCCATAAGCCGCCAGCCGCTGCAACCGGCCTGCCTGGAGCTGTTCTGGCAATTCCTGCTCAATCAGCCGCAGACAAAATAGCCACCCGCACCTGATTCCGGCCGCCCTTCTTAGCTGCATACAGCGCCTCGTCGGCTTTGGCAATCAATTCTGCGGGATTGTCGTCGGCATTCACCCGGCCGCCGGCCACGCCGACACTTACCGTTACGTGCTCGGCCACCTGCGAGGAAGCATGCGGAATATTGCATTTCTCTACGGCCAAACGGATGGCTTCTGCTACCTGCTGCCCGCCGGCTACGCCTGTTCCCGGTAAAATGACAACAAATTCCTCACCGCCATAGCGCGCCAGCAGATCGCCAGACCGCTTCAGCTGGCTGCCGGCGGTAGCTGCAATAATTTTCAAACAGTCATCCCCTTGCTGATGACCGTAGGTGTCGTTATAAAATTTGAAAAAATCAATATCAAGAAAAAGGATGGACAGCTCATGACCGTCCCGGGCTGCCCGCCGCCACTCCACTTCATAGATTTCGTCAAAATGCCGCCGATTTGCTATGCCGGTTAACCCGTCAAGCGAAGACAGGCGGCGTAATTCTTTATTGGCGCTTTCCAACTCTTCCAGAACTTTTACCAGTTCAGCTTCCCGGGCTTTGCGCTGATCGGTTTCATATTTTATCCTTAATGCCGAATGAATCCGGGCTTTTAATTCAAGCTGTTTGACCGGCTTACTGATAAAGTCCATGGCGCCGGCGGCAAAAGCCTTATCCAGGGTCTCCGCGTCATTACTGGCGGTAATGACAATAACAGGCACATCGGCAAAACACTTATGGGATTTGAGCAGCCAGCAGGCTTTAATGCCGTCCACACCCGGCATCACAACATCCATAAGTACTAAATCAATATTTTGGGCAACACAGGCAGGCTGATCAAGCCGCAAAAGGTCAAACGCATCGGTTGCCGATTCGGCAGTGAGTATATCAGCAAACCCGTTTTTCTCTAAAATCCGTTTCACTAGTTCCAAGCTTTCCACCGAATCGTCAACAATTAAAATGGCCAAGGTTCCATCCTCCCAGTCCGCTATTCATAGCGGATTTCGATAAGTTCCAGATATTCTTGCAGCTGCAGCGCCAATTCCCTGATTTTATGGCTATCGTGACTTTTGGCGGCCTGTTCAATAGCCGCTCCCAGCATGGTTACCCGTTCAAAGCCGTAACCGCCCCCAATCCCCTTGAGCGTATGCCCGATAATCCGTATAGACTCATAATCCCCGGCGTCGGCAGCGGTCCGTATTGCCTGAATGTCCTCCTGGCGTTTATGCAAAAACCCCGGAATTAACTCCTTCAGGTCGCTGTCAATCGTTACGGCCTCTTTCTTCCGCTTGGCTGCACCCCTGGCAAATTGTTCTATGGCCTGCAAAAGTACTTTCTTTTTAATGGGCTTGGTAAGCTGGGCGTCGCAGCCAAAGTCTCGCATTCTGGCGGTATCTTCCGGCTGCGCATAGGCAGTCAGCGCAACCACCGGCGTATGCGCAAGGCCGTGGCGCCGTTCCCACTCCCTGATCGTCTGGGTAGCCTGATAACCATCCATGACCGGCATCTGCATATCCATAAGGATTAAGTCATAGCGGTTGGTCCGAAATTTTTCGACAGCGATTTCTCCGTTCTCCGCCATGTCCAGCTTATATAGCGTTTTTTTGAGGAACGCTTCAACCAGCAGACGGTTGTCCGCCGAATCCTCCACCAACAAGATATGAAATGCCTGCTGACCGGCCGGCGCAGACGATGGCGGCGCTGCAGCAGCCGGCCCGGTTTGCGCCGGCCGGCCATCCGCTGCCGATACCGGCAGATAATGATCATCTCCCCGGCCAAACAAAGCAGTAAAGTAAAAGCGGCTGCCGGCGCCCTGGGTGCTTTCCACCCAGATACGCCCCCCCATCAGCCCGGTCAGATGTTTGGAAATAGCCAGTCCCAGACCGGTACCGCCATGCCGGCGCGTACTGGATGAATCCACTTGCGTAAACCGCTCAAAAATGTGTTCCAGCATATCCTGCGGGATACCGATGCCGGTATCCCGTACCATAAACAACAACTCCACTATGCCGCCTTCCCGCCTGCCGGTCTGCCGGATCTCCAGGGCTACCTCACCGGTGTCGGTAAACTTTACGGCATTATCCAGCAGGTTAATAAGTATCTGCCGCAGCCGGACCGGGTCACCTATCAGGCTGACCGGGGTACCGGGTGCCAGATAATGGTTGAGAGCAATCCCCTTGACGTGCGCTTTGAGTGACAACAGCTCACAGGCTTTTTCAATAACCTCCGGCAAAGCGAACTGCGCTTTTTCCAGCGGTATTTGACCGGCCTCGACTTTGGACAAATCAAGGATATCATTGATGAGGTTGAGCAGATTCTCCCCCGCCGCCACGGCTGTGTGTACATATTTCGCCTGCTCCGGTGTGAGCTGTGTTTCCGCCAGCAGTTCGCCCATCCCCAGGATGGCATTAAGGGGTGTACGGATTTCGTGACTCATATTGGCTAAAAACTGCGATTTGGCCACCGAAGCCTCCAAGGCGGCATCCCGGGCTTCGGTCAGCGCCTTATTGGCAAAATACAGGGTTTCTGTTTTGGTATCTATATTTTCTGCCATATAATTAAAAAGTTTGCATAAATCCCGGATTTCATTAACGGAGTTCTCGATCAGGTCTTGGTTGATCCGATAACTGTAATCACCGGCCCGTACGGCGGCCGCACCGGCAATTAACTGCTTGAGCGGACTCTCCAGACTGGTGGCCAATACCATGGTTAGCGGCAGGGAAACCACTAATAATATCAGAAAAGCTATCATGCTGATATGCATTTGGCTAAAAAAAGGATTCAGTCCAGAACCGGTAAGAACCAGCATTAGGCAAATACTGGGGAAAAGCACCAGCATCACGCCCCAAAAGCGCAGCTGGGCTTTAATGGTTTTGATATTCAGCCAATTATTCACAATAACAAACCATCGCTCTAAGAATTTCATTCCGACCTCCGCCGCCATAATACTACCTTTTTCGCCAGATCGCGTAGCGGCTCCTGCTGAATTGTGATAATTATCAGCACCGGCCGCAGCAATAACATTCACTTTTTTATTGGCAGCAGCAGTCTTACCTCTTTACTCGAACATATGTTCTGTTGTATAATAAACAGCAGCAAGGGAGTTGATGACCGTTGGATGTTTTTGATAAGCTGAAGATCCTGACTGATGCTGCCAAATATGATGTCGCCTGCACATCAAGCGGCGTGAACAAGAAGGCCGCTGCCGGGGGAATTGGCAGTGCGGCCGCCAGTGGCATCTGCCACAGTTTTTCCGCGGACGGGCGTTGCATCTCTTTGTTAAAGATATTGTTGACGAATGTCTGCATTTATGATTGCAAATACTGCGTGAATCGCCTTTCTAACGATACGGCGCGCGCCTTTTTTACCCCCAGGGAACTCGCGGAACTAACGATGAACTTTTACCGCCGCAATTATATTGAAGGCCTGTTTTTAAGCTCCGGCGTTATAAAAAATCCGGATTATACCTGTGAACAAATAATCGAAGCGCTGCAAATCTTACGTCAAGAGTACCGGTTTGCCGGCTATATTCACGCCAAAGCAATTCCCGGAGCAGACCATCGGCTTATTACCCGTCTCGGCATGCTGGCCGACCGCATGAGTGTAAATATTGAACTGCCTTCGCAAAGCAGTTTGCAATTGCTGGCGCCAGATAAGTCAAAGCAGGCCATCTTTACGCCGATGGCATTTATTCAAAAGGGCATCCAGGAAAATTCACATGACCTTGTTAAATTCAAGCATGCACCCAAATTTGTTCCTGCCGGCCAGAGTACGCAAATGATTATTGGCGCGACGCCTGACACCGACTATCAAATTTTGAACTTGACCGAAGGGTTGTACAAAAAATATAAACTCAAGCGGGTCTTTTTCTCGGCGTATCTGCCGGTAGCTGAACACAGTTTTTTGCCTGCATTGGATACAAAACCGCCGCTCTGGCGTGAGCACAGGCTTTACCAGGCCGACTGGCTATTGCGGTTTTACGATTTTTCAGCCCGCGAACTTCTCGATCAGCAACATCAGAACTTTAATCCCTATCTGGACCCGAAATGCAACTGGGCCCTTAACAATATGGACTTCTTCCCGGTAGATGTTAACCGGGCTCCTTATCAAAACTTATTAAGAGTGCCCGGTATTGGTGTAACCAGTGCCAAACGGATTGTAGCCGTACGTCGCACTGCAGCACTTAATTTCGACAGCCTGAAAAAAATAGGGGTTGTTGTAAAACGCGCCCAATACTTTATAACCTGTAATGGCAAAAGGGCAGAGGGCGTCAAAAATGCGCAAAACAGGCTGCTGCAAGCGCTACTATCAGAAAAAGCGCTGGAACTAAAACGCTGGGATTTTGCCCATACAGAACAACTTTCCCTGTTTGAGCATCTACCGGCTTTACCGGCAGCGCTGGAGGTTATAGAAAAGTGTCTGACCAGTTCGATTTGATCTACTGCTATGACGGCAGTTTTGACGGGTTGCTGTGCTGTGTGTTTGAAAGCTATGAAAAAAAGGAAAGTCCCCTTGATATTGTCGTAGCTGGGGAAGCTCCTGCCCTGCTTTTCCCAACCAAAACAATCCCGACCGACTTATCTAAAGCGGGCCGGGTACTGGCTTCTATACCAAAGAAGCTGGGCGCTCCGGCGCTTACCTTTGTACAGCACTCTTTTTTAACCTGTCTCAGCCAAAAAGAATTACACATTTTGCACTTTCTGCGTCTGGGCTACCGGTGCGGCCCGGCTGTAATGAACATGTTGGCGGCAGATGCTGTCAACAAACTTTTTAAAGCAGTTCGGCATTTGGAGAGAGAAAGCCATTTGCTAAAAGGCTTCCTGCGATTTTCTATCATTAACAACGTTCTTGTCGGCGAAATAGCCCCCAAGAATTACGTATTGCCCCTGCTGGTACAGCATTTTTGCGAACGCTATCCGGAAGAGCGATTTTTAATTCATGACAAGACCCATGGCATGGGCCTTGTTTATCAGCCCTACCAGTCAGCCGTTATTGCCATTGCCGAGCTTGAACTGCCGGCGGCGGATGCAAACGAAAAAAAGTTTCGCGAACTCTGGCAGTTGTTTTACGATACCATTGCCATCCAGGGCCGCTATAATCCGCAATGCCGCATGAGCCACATGCCCAAACGCTACTGGCAATATATGACCGAGTTTGGCCGCTCCTCCCAAAATCTCCCTGCCGGTCTGCCTGGCGCCGGTGACTCGTTGTTGAGCATTCCCGCCCAGAAAAAATAACCTCAGAACGTGCCAGTTCAACAGCTTTCAATATTGCTAAACTTCTTTAAGTGGTTTATTCTTATTGTTGACCAATTCGTTTTCGTTTATCATCAGCGGCGGACGGTTGTACCGCGCCGGCGCCGCTAAGTTTATGGAGGGACCTCGCGTGATTATCTGCTCACCGTCGCCATGGCCGATCATAAAAGCGACGCTTCTGTCCCAACTGCATAATGACCTGCCTTGTTTTCCGGGTGAGCAGGACAGCTTTGGCCTCTTTAAAGCTACCGGTACCCTGGACGCCGATAATGCCGTGCTGCCGGTTTTAATCCGGCAGGTGGCCGATACCTGCGGCCTCGATGCATTCTGGCTGCTCGGCAATCCCGGTCAAACCCTGGCCCGCCTGATATTTAACAATCTCCGCTACCGGGCCGCGGACAAAGCGGCCGTCATTTTCTCCGCGGTTGAACAGGCCCTGCGCTATGGGCACGCCTATTGTTTTTGCGGGCTGGGTGATATCAGCCGGATTTTTCTTTCCCGCGCCAAGGTAGTATCCCATGAGCTTCATAAAATGACCGGCTTGATCCGCTTTCAGCCGGCAGCTGACAATACCCTGGTTGCCAAACCAAAGCTCTTTCATCAGACCGGTGACTTAATTTTAAAACAATTTGCCCCCTGTTATCCGGGCACCCGCCTCGTCCTCATAATTGATGATAC
>JAEZQV010000331.1 GCA_023441125.1 Bacillota bacterium | reverse complement strand
GCCCAGCTGGCTGCCGCCCGCCGGCGATTATTAGGCCATAATGAGCTGGATCATGTGGTGGACTCGGCCGCAGCGGGCAGCGGCGCCGGCCGCAACTCTTTACTGTATAAAAATATGCAGGATATTGCCGAACATGAGATTCCGCAGGTTACCGCCCTGATTAAACGGCTCGCCCACCGGCTGACCACCCGTATTTCCCGGCGCTTTAAGATGACAAGCCGCCGGAAAGTTGTTGATATCCGCCAGAGCATCCGCCGTAATATGCGGTACGGCGGTATTATGATATCATTAAAATATAAAACCAAAAAAATTCATAAACCCAATGTTGTAGTTGTTTGCGATGTATCGGCTTCCATGACGAAGTATGTCCGCTTTACCCTGCCGCTGCTGTTTGGCCTGTCCAATGTTGTCAAAAATATTGAATCCTTCATCTTTGCCGATGATCTGGAAAAAGTCACCGGCTATTTTCGGAACACAACCGATTTTGCCGCTGTCACCGAGAAACTGATAACCGATTCCGCGCAGATGGGGCAAGGCACGAATCTGTTTATTGCTTTGTCAAGTCTGGAAGAACAATATAAACAGCTTTTGACTCCTTCTACCCTGCTGTTTATTATCAGCGACGCCAACACCATGGCACCACTGGAAACGGCCAGTGAACTAGCCGTTATAAGCAAAAAAGTAAAACGCATTTTATGGCTCAACACCCAGCCTAAGGAACGGTGGCCGCAGGTCAATGCCATTCAGTCGTTTATCAAGCATTGCACTATGTTTGAATGTTATTCACTGGCTCATTTATCCAAAATCTTATCCCTTAATTTGTCACGCAACACATAATAAATAATAATAAAGAGGATGGTGATTTACCATGTTTTATGATGGACCCACTTTAGTCGCCCATTATCAACGCTGGCTCAATACGTATCGTGAGCCCATTGAGGCCAAATTGACCACGGCTCTGAGTCACAGAGACCAACACCAGGCCATGCAAAACGCTATGGAGGTTTTGCTCACCGAGGTATTGCCTATGGCCATGGCGGAAATGATTTTGTTTAATAACGGCCGCCTGGAAGAACAGATCCAGGAGAACGGCGGCGGTTGTTCCAGCTGTGCAACCAATTTGAAGTAACCATGTTAAAAAACTGCCGCAGGCTACTTGAGCCTACGGCAGTTTTTTTAACAGGAAGTACAGTCGCCACAGCTTTGTCTCGGTACAGGCAGCCCATACATATCCAATTGCTGCCCGAACAAATTGCTTTTGGTATCAATCGTCAGTGCCACCTGTTCATTATAGCTTATGACCGAGCTGTGCGCATGCACAGTAACACCGTCAATAGTAAAGGTCTGGTAGTCAGCTTGTTCATAGTCCTGCGGTGTTCCTACCCTTACAGCCGCAGCATCGGCAGTCTGCATTTGGCCGCAGCCGGGTATCAGGCGTTTTTCGATTCGTACAGTAATCACACCGCCTTCTTGGGCAATAAACTCCCGGGCCCTCTCCGTGACTGTCAGATTCATGACATTACCTCCTTGATTACTTACGGCCGCATTCCTTGTCAATCAGCGCCCAGTGGGCAGCCTGAATGTTGCGGGTAACCGGCCCTACGGTACCATCGCCGACAGGTTGTCCGTTTAATGCGACAATCGGCACAATTTCACTATTCGTGCCGGAAATAAAGGCTTCTGCTGCTGATTTGGCAAAAGCTTCATCAAATTTCTTTTCAACCACCAGTACACCAAGCTCCGGGGCAATCTTTTCTATAATCAGCGTTCTGGTAACGCCTGTCAGAATAAGGTTGCTTTTGGGATGAGTCCAGGCGACGCCGTCCTTAATCACAAAGAAGTTGCTGCTGGTGCCTTCGGTTACAATACCGTCCCGGACCTGGATGCCTTCAAAGCAGCCGGCTTCCTTCGCTTTTTGCTTACCCATGACATTGCCTAAGAGATTCAGGGATTTGATGTCGCAGCGCAGCCATCTTTCATCAGGAATTAACAGGCCTTTGGCTCCTTCCAGCTTGTTTTTATCCGGCGCAACGCTTAACGGCCGAATGGACATGGTCAGACGCGGCACTACATTTTCAGGAAAGCCATGGGCACGCGGATAAATACCACGGGTAATCTGCAGGTAAATAGCACCGTCGTTAATGCCGCTTTCCTTTATCAGCAAATCATGGAATTCGGCAAACTCTTCGTAAGTATATACCGCAGGGATGCTTAATTCGCGCAGGGAGCGGTAGAGCCGGTCCATATGCAGCTTTAGCGCGAAGCAGTGTCCGTTATATACTCTTGTTACTTCATAGACACCGTCACCGAACTGATGGCCTCTGTCTTCCATTGGCACAACATTTTCATTTAAATCTATCAATTTCCCATCTAATAACCCAATCGGCTTCATGGAAAACCCTCCCTAAGCAATATTTACTATGTAAATTACACAGCCTTCTTACAATTTCCTGCCAGTTGAGAAAAAATTGTTAAGCCTTAGCCTGCAGTGCATTCCTTACAGCCTGAGTATGACCGGCCACCTTAACTTTGCGGAAGATATGCGCCAGCTTGCCCGCTTCGTCAATCACAAAAGTTGACCGTTCCACACCTATGACCTTTTTCCCATACATATTTTTCTCCTGCAAAACCCCATATAGCCGGCATACCAGGCCGTCGGTGTCACTCAACAGCAAAAACGGCAATTCATGCTTGGCGCTGAACTTTTCGTGGGTGCTGAGACTATCTCTGCTGATTCCCAGAATAACAGCCCCGGCAGCCGCAAATTCGGCGTAAGCATCACGAAATTCACGGGCTTCGTCTGTGCAGCCGGCCGTGTTG
>JAEZQV010000301.1 GCA_023441125.1 Bacillota bacterium | reverse complement strand
AAGGCATCGGTGTGGCGCTGGCGCCTAACGCGCTGATCAGGTCCATATTGATCTTATTTTGCTGCACACGGATTTTGAGCCCTTTCAGATCTTCTACATTGAGAACAGGCTTCTTGGTGTAGAAGTTACGGGAGCCGGAGCTATAGTAAGCCAGGCCTTTCATTTTGGATTTTTCCAGGCCGTCCAGCATCTTGTTGCCGGCTTCACTGTTCAGAAATTTCCATTCATGCTCGTCATTATCAAAAATATAGGGCAGCGAGAATACGCCAAAAGCCTTATTAAATTCAGCCAATGGCGATGAACTTACCCGGGTAAACTCAATTGCGCCCAGCTGAACCTGCTCGATAACGGCTTTTTCTTCCCCAAGCTGGGAAGACGGGAAGACCTCAATTTTAATACGGCCTTTGGTCCGCTCATTAACTAACTCGGCAAACTTCTTATCGCCCAAAGTAGTCGGGTAATCCGCCGGATGTGTTTCCGCCAGACGGAAAGTGTACTTCGCGCCTTCAGCCTTCTTGTCCGCCGAACCGGCGTCTTTGGACCCGCCGCAACCAGCCAGCAGCGAACCGGCCAGCAAGAGAGACAGGGTACCGGCAATCAGTTTCTTTTTGTTCATTATTAATATCCCCCTTAAATAATGTTGGGATGAATCCCCGTTAGTAATGATACTGCTATTTAAACATGGTAGGCAGCCACATAACCGTCTGAGGAACATAAGTAATCAGAAGCAATACGAGAATCATGGCGTAGAAGAACGGCATCATGGCTTTGGTTCCCTGCGACAGGGTAACCCCGCCAATGGCGCAGCCCACGAACAATACCGTACCGACAGGCGGCGTTAAGAGGCCCATGCCGGCGTTGAAGATAAGAATTAAACCAAAATGCACAGGATCAATGCCGATTGCCGTGCACACCGGCAGCAGAATCGGCGTCATAATCAGAATCATGGGAGCCATATCCATAGGTCCGCCCAGAATTAAAAGCAGAATGTTAATAAGCAGCATAATAACGACCGGACTGTCCGAAACGCTCATAAAGAAATCGGTAACCAGCATCGGGATCTTGAGATATGCCAGCACCCAGCCGAACGCCGCCGAGGCCGCAATCAGGAAATATACCATCAAGACCGTGCGGAAGGTACGCTTAAGCACCGGAATCATGGCTGACAGCGGCACTTCCCGGTATACGCCGAAAGCCAGGATAAAGGAGTACAGCGCGGCCATAGCGCCGGATTCAGTGGCTGTGAACCAGCCGGAAATAATGCCGCCAAGAATAATAACGGCCGGTGATAAGGATAAAAGTCCGTGAAACAAAATACTGGGAATCTTGGCTTTATCAACCGGGTCACCCTTTTGATAGCCGCGTTTGCGGGCAATGAGATAACCCACTGTCATCAAGGTGCCAAGCAGGATAAAGCCGGGGACAATGCCGGCTAAGAACAGGCTTTTGATGGAAATGCCGCCGGCAACAATGGAATACAGCACCAGATTGTGACTGGGCGGCACAACAACGCCCTGAATGGCGGAAGAGATTGTCAGACCTACGGAATAATCGGCGTCATAACCTTTTTTCTTCATCATCGGAATCATAACCGAACCGACTGAAGAAGCATCGGCAACCGCGGAACCGGAAATGTTGCCAAAGAACATACAGGCTACGCAGTTAACCAGCGCCAGCCCGCCGCGGATACGGCCCACAATCAGGTAGGCCAGGTTAACCATGCGGACGGCCAGGCCGCCCTCGCCCATAATCTGGCCGGTAAGAATAAAGAAGGGAATGGCCAGCAAGGAAAAACTGCTGATCCCCTGGATCATTTGCTGACCTAGTACCGCCAGCGGTATTTCCATGTACATCATGGTAAACATGGTGGAAAAGGCCAATACCAGGGCAACCGGAAAACGGATGACCATGAGTACGATAAAGCTTACAACGAGGAGTGTGACTGCTATTGCTTGCTGGTCCACTATTCGCCACCTCCCAAGGCGCCGCCCATTTCAACTTCATTGCCTTTGTGGCGGCGGGTGTCAAAGCCGGCGACCTGCAGGGCAGAGTAAGCGCAAGTCATAACACCGGTGACCGGCATAACTACGTAGAGTACACTGTTCGGCAGTTTGGTGGCGGCCAGGGTGGATTCATGCATCATGACGGTAAAATCCCAGCCATACCAAATTAAATAAACGCCAAACGCAAAAATACTGAGACCGATGATTTTGTCCAGGATAAGATTGGCCTTGGCCGGTAAAAACTCTGTGAAGGAATCCACCCCCAGGTGCAGATGCTCGCGAAACCCGATCGCCATGCCCATAAAGGCAAACCAGACCAATAAGAGCAGTGTCATTTCCTCCGACCAGAAGAACACAAAATTCAGGAGCTTCCGGGTCATGACCTGCATGGTAACAATCAGAATCATACTTGTTAGTCCTAACAGCGCAACACTTTCAAATAGAGTGTCTATAGCCAGGGCAATTTTTTTAAGCGCCTCCACGTCATCCCTCCTTAAAAATTTAGTAGGTTACAAGTGCATATGCTTTCTTGTACATTTTACTGTTCTTTCAAAATATTTTGTATAATACTTTTTTTAGGATCTTTTGTGTTTTTTTTAGCTGTTACAGAGTCACGC
>JAEZQV010000297.1 GCA_023441125.1 Bacillota bacterium | reverse complement strand
GTCCAGCGGTATGCAAAGCAATCTGGTGATATCCTCTTTTATATTGGAAAATATCCAGGCCCGCGACCGTTCCTCCCGCTTGCTGGCAGGTGCAGCAGCAGCCTTCGGCGGCGGCTTTACCTGCAATGCCAATAAAAGCGAGCTGACCGTCGGCTACTCTACCCTTTATGGCGATCAGGCCGGCTTTTTAGCCGCCTTGGCCGACCTCTGGAAACATCAGGTTTATCAGTTGGCCCACTATCTAAACAGCATCGTTTTCGGCCGGGAAGTAATTCCTCAGGCAATTATTGATTTAGTACCCAGCGCCGAGCTTTCTTTCGAACAATCTGTCGATGAAGGCAAAGGCGATCCGATTCAATACGCTTACCACGATTATTTATTCCGGGCTTTTATGGAATATTGGAACAGAGCAACGCCGGAAGACATCCTGGTCTGGTATAGCCAGGGTACGGCAGTACTCGAACAAAAGCTGGGCTGTGCCGCCGGTCTTGTCAGCAAATTATTTCCCGGTCCCCGTCAATTTATCGATGATCTGGAGCGATGGTGGCGGCTCTACACCGGTATGGGCGTCGCCAAACGGATTCAGGCTCCCCCGGTTTTGGCCGTTAGCCGCCGGGCTTTTGGCTTTGACCACCGTGAAGCCCAAAACACAGTATATTTCACCCGGGAATATGTAAAACTTAAGCAAAAATTATTAGCCGACAATTAACCCGTAACCCGGCTTGCGCCGCCCCCTTGACGAAAGCGTAAGCCGATGTTGCCCTGATACTAAAAGAAATATATACTTTCAGTGTAAAAAACGCGGACACACTCTCTTCGAGCAGCCCGCGTTTTATCTATTTCACCAGCATTCGTAACAGCCAGAAAGCAATCAGCACAACGCCTCCCACCAGCAAAAAAAACATAAGCAGCGGCAGGAAAAAGAATACCAGCAGCGCCAATACGGCGGCTACAATCAGTTTGCTGATCCAACTGGAAGAATCGAAAGTAATATTTACTTGTTTGCTCCGGCGCCATGCTCCGGTACCGCCGCTATATCGCCGGCTGCCTTCCCGGTTTTCTTCCTCAATGGTCATGCCGTTGAAATCGTCTCGTTCCTGGCGGCTTAATACGGTAACCTCCGCAACATGGCCGCACTGCGGACAGGTACCTGTCCCGGCTGGTATTTGTGCACCGCAATTGGGACATTGCACTCTCTACACCTCCCGATTTACTGCAAATCATACAACAGGGAAACAATGCCTTCTTCGCTTAGATAGCGGGGATCATATTTCTCAAGCTTCAGTACCTGAAAGATTTTGGCCCGGTTGGCACTTATACTGGATTTTCCTACTAACATCTCCCGCGCCAGCGTATCGGCCGACATTTCATTCTCACCGTTGTTGAGCTGGGAATAGGCCTGGATTACAGCAGCTGCCCAGGCAGCCGGCTTACGAATATTTATTGTTTCAATCGCCGAAAAATCCTGCCACAGCTTTTGCGCCAGAAAAGTGTCATGCTGCGAGTAACCGAATTTAGGCATGAAGGTTTCAATCATTTCCACTACCACCGTATTGACCGTTTTTTCGCCGGTTACCGGCTGGGGAAAGCTGCGTTCCATCTGTGCATAGGAGGTAACATTAACTCTCGCCCAGGTAGCTAATAAATCGATGGTATGCCTCACTGCGTTGGCGTGCCTGCCAACAAAGTCTTCCCACGTGGCCCCCGGCTGCTGCAGTTCCAGCATGGCTTTCTGCCGGGTAATCTCTTCTTTGATGCGCCGGCGCAGATTGCTGCTTATCTCGACACTGGTAATAAAATTAATCATAACCAGCTCGCTTTCTTGCTGCTGCAAAAAGACATGACCGTAAAACAGCAGTTTTTTTACAAGCTTATAGTCAAAATTGGGGTTGGGGAGCCGGAACTTTTCTTCTGTCAACAAATTGACACACTCAACCCAATCCTGATTAATTACACTTTCCACATAAAATACGGTAAATTTGGCCCCCATAAGCTCACGGAGTATTTTCTGCTCTTCACCGGCCAGTTTGTCGCTATAATCCAAACTAAATTGAATGAGTGGCGTCCGGTCATTGGCCAGCAAATGATAATCAAAAAGAAAATAGTCCCAAAACCCTAACCAAAATTCATCATCATTTTCATCTTCCGGCATTTGTCCTAACGGCCCCAGAAACAGCATCAGGGCCCGGTCAAAATCTTCAACAAAAGATTCCTGCTGGAAATAGGCGCTAAATTTGAGCATCAACCGCTCAACCGCCTCACCGACAATCCTGCCGATGTCTTTGGGAACTGTGAGCGGCGACTTTACTGGCAGTTCACCTTGTTCATCCTCTTCTTCGATAAAACGCAACCGTTTGCCACCCGTCATATACTCAGCCGCCTGCCGCAGCTCTTCCGTGTCCGTTATAATTTTCTTGGCAACCAGGTAACTATAAAACTCCTGCAATATATCAAAAAAATGCCTAACAGTCTGGAGAGTGGGTTTAAAGCCCTCAATCTGTACAATCATCCATTCAACAGCCAGACTATACTCCGATGCCACTATTTCATCAAGTGTATTCTCATCGGCATAAGCCAAATAGGAAACAAACATGTGGAGATTGCGCCATGAATCTCTTAGCGTCTCATCATTGTCTCCCTGCCAGGCCTTTTGGCGCAAAAATCCTTCCACCCATTCGCGCTTTATAGCCGAATCCCATTCGAGTTTTTCATCGAAGAACACCCGGACTTCATCATAAACATTTTTTATAATGGTCATTATTAGCAATTAACTCCTTTAAGCACTTTAACGAACCTAATTATAACACGTTTACCCCGGCTAAACCAGTGGCCTGCTTACCAGTTTGGCGCCTATTCCCAGTTGAAGGTATTACGTACATTATTATAAAGCAAAAAATCCCCCAAATGCTATTGAGGAAGATTCATTCCCGCCCATTATATATTATTTCACACTTGCTGCCAAAATCGACATAACCTGTACCAGATTAAAAATAACTTTATAATCTGCGTGTTCAAAGACTACTGTCCGGCCATCAGAACGGGTTACCCCGGGAACAAGACTTGCTGCATCGGCCATATCGGCCGTATGAAATTCAATTTTCAGGGAACCCGGCATGGTAAAGGTAAACAGCGGCAGTTGACTGCTTTCGCCGGCTAGCAGCTGCTGAACGGCAGCCACTGTCTCCCGACGGACCACAGGCAAAGGCCGGTGCTTGGCACTGTAGCGCGCCAGACCGGTTTTGGTTACAACATAATGTGCCCAGGGCATAACCCCGGCAGTAGCCAGCTCCTGTTGCAAAGCAGCATCACCAACAATCAGACCGACAGGCACACCGAAATAACCGGCTAACGCGGCATTAAGCAGAGCTTCACTAACCGGTAAGTCGTTTAGCCAAATCTTATGAAAATTGCTGGTATAACTATGATCCATAACGGCGTGGGCAGTACCAATGCCGCTATGATAGCCAACAAGAAAAACCAAATCAAAACTGTTATCAAGTCCGGCCATCATAAATTCGGAGCGTGGACCGCCCGAAATAAGGTGCAGCCGGTCGTCCAGCGCAGTAATGTCATAAAAAATGCTGTCACCGTTCAAATGCGAATCAGTCAGCAGGATTTCCGTAATTTGCCGATCGGCCGTGCTGTCTTTAATGCCGCTGATAATCCATTCTACCTGTTGGGTCATCCATTTACGAACAATTGACCGGTCGGTATCCTCCTGCTTCCAGTTAAATGTGCCGGCAATCCCTTCCATATCCAATGATATATACAGCTTCATTACATCACCCCATTTCCTTTAACTGGATAATTCAGCATAAAAAGGGCGGTTCCTGCCTGTCCTAATAACTATTTTTAGCAAATTCTTATATTACGTTTTGCACATAAAGATAAGATTACCAGCATCTCTGCGCACTGCTCATACGTAAATATTATTGTCAGGCTGCCGAAAAAATGCTATTCTGAAATACTGGAGGGATACTATGGCCGAATATTTGTTACAGGAAATGGTCGAAAGAATGAGCGTGGCTGCTACGCTTGCTTTTGTATTATCCCAGAGTTCCATATTCAGACGGCTGATAAACCGTCGCAACACAGTACGGGATGCTATCCTGCTAACTATTTTTTTCGGGTTCGTCGGCATTATGGGAACCTATGCCGGTATACCTGTCAATGACGCCCTTGCCAATTCCCGGGTTGTCGGCGTTATGGCCGCCGGCCTGATCGGCGGGCGGTTGATGGGCTTCGCCGCCGGTGTGATTGCCGGTGGCCACCGTTACCTGTTAGGCGGCTTTACCGCGCTATCGTGTGCCCTTGCCAATATCTGCGAAGGACTTCTGGCCGGTATGGTACACAAATATTATCCCGGCCGGCCCATTCCCTGGTGGCTGGCTTTGCTCGCCGGCATGCTTGGTGAAATCCTGCAAATGGGGATTATTCTCCTGACAGCCCGGCCCTATAACCTGGCCTGGGAGCTTGTCCACGAAATTGCCATGCCGATGATTGTTGTCAATTCTCTAGGCTTGGCGGTATTTATGCTCATAATAAAAACGGCTATGGTTGCCCAGGAAAAAGTCGGCGCCGAACAGTCTCATCAGGCACTGGATATTGCCAATAAAACCTTGCCGTATTTGCGGCGCGGCCTTAATCCCGATTCAGCCTATGAAACCGCCCGGATTATTTTGGCAACTGCCAGGTATGATGCGGTTGCCATTACCGACACCGAAAGAATTCTGGCTTTTGCCGGTTCTGAATTATCCCATCACGCACCTGAGTCAAGGAACAGTCTGACGGCAGCAACCCGCCAGGTACTGGCAACAAACCAGATGTATATTGCCCAAAACAATGCCGCTATCGGCTGTGGCTGTGATGGCTGCCGGCTAGCCAGTGCCATCATTGTCCCGCTTACTTGCGCCGGCAGGGTAACCGGCGCTTTGAAACTGTATTATACCCGCAGCAACGCAATCGGCCAGTCCGATATTGTCTTTGCTTCCGGCCTGGCTCACTTATTTTCTACGCAGTTGGAGCTGACGGAAATCGACCGCCAGACCAAATTGGCGGCCAAAGCCAAAATGAAAGCATTGCATGCCCAGATTAATCCCCACTTTCTGTTTAACACGCTGAACACTATTACTTCCCTGGTAAGAACCAAGCCGGATTTGGCGCGGGAATTATTACTCAAGCTTAGTGCGATTTTTCGCTATACTTTGCATAAAACCGGTCAGGAAATTCCTATTGATGATGAACTGGCCCAGGTCAGAGCATATCTTGCTATTGAACAGGCCCGGCATGGGGAAAAGCTCGTGGTAATCGAACACATAACACCAGGTTTGGGCCAGTACCGAATACCCTCGCTTACCATCCAGCCCCTTGTTGAAAATGCCATCAAGCATGGTTTACAACCCAAGCCGGACGGCGGTTCCATTACGCTTACGGTCAGCGACTGCGGCCAGGCAATTGAGATCGTCATTGCCGATAATGGGATCGGTATGGATCTGGTGGCCCATAATCCCCTGACCCAGCCAAGCAGTGAAAGTATTGGCCTGCTTAACGTGCATGAACGGCTGCACGGGCAGTATGGCCAGAACTACGGCTTGCTGCTTGCCAGTCTGCCCAACGCCGGCACGACGATAACAATCCGGTTACCCAAACGCACCAGCGACGAGGTGGAAAATTGTGCTTAAAGCCATTATTGTGGATGATGAAATACCGGCCCGTGACGAACTTAAATATTTATTATCCCAACTGCCGGGTATTACCATTGTGGGTGAAGCGGACAGCGGTCCTGCGGCTGTCGGTCTGGCTGCCCAGCATTGCCCCGACGTTGTGTTCCTGGATATTCAAATGCGTGGTATGAGCGGCATTGAAACCGCGGAAGCTTTAAGAACGGCTTCACCCAGTTCGCTGATCGTTTTTGCCACCGCATACGACGAGTATGCAATTAAAGCTTTTGAAATCGGCGCCATCGACTATCTGCTCAAACCCTTTGAGAGCGAACGGGTAGCCGCCGCTGTTGAACGTCTGCAAAAATATCATTCGGAGGACTGGCAGGCGGCCGTTGCCCGCGTTGATCAAACGCTAACAGCCGCCAAAGCACCGGTTCATAAACTGGCCGTTGAACGCAACGGCAAATTGGTGCTCGTAAGCTACAGTGACATCATCTATGCCCATACCCAGACCGGTTCAGTCACCGTAGTGGCTGAAACCGGCGAATACTATTATTCGGGAACTCTAGCAGAACTGCAGGAGCGTTTGCGCGGCACCACCATACTCCGCGTGCATAAAAGCTATCTTGTGCATATGGAAAAAGTCAGGGAAGTAATCCCCTGGTTTAAAGGCACGTATTGGCTTAAACTGCCCGCTGCCGGCGCTAATTCTATTGAAATACCCGTCGGCAAAGGGCAAATTAAAGAAATCAAAGAAATCCTGGGTTTAAAATGACGCCGTCCGGCGTCATTTCTGTTTACCGCCGTATATTTCTGTTGACCGCCTGTTTTGTTCTGATGAAAGAAAATATGTTCCACTAGATTGTCCTCCGGCGTTATTATAGGTTTGCAAATGTTCTATATAATCAAAAAAAGGAGGAACAACTTTGAACGGTATTACTTTAGTTATTGTAGCTGCACTTGTTTTAACCTTAGCCTACCGCTTCTATGGAGCCTTCATGGCAGCCAAAGTGCTGACCCTTGATCCCAGCCGCACAACACCGGCTGTACGGCATAATGACGGGCGCGATTATGTACCCACGAATAAATGGGTGACATTCGGCCATCATTTTGCGGCCATTGCCGGTGCCGGCCCCCTGGTAGGCCCGGTTTTAGCCGCGCAGTTCGGCTACTTGCCCGGCACCATTTGGCTGTTGATCGGGGCCGTGTTTGCCGGCGCCGTACATGACATGGTCATTTTGTTTGCCTCGGTTCGCCACGACGGCTTATCCATTGCCGAAATTGCGAAAAAAGAACTCGGCAAAGCATCCGGCCTGGCAACCAGTATCGCTGTACTTTTCATTTTGATTATTACCATGGCGGGGCTGGCCATTGCTGTTGTCAATGCCCTGTACGACAGTCCCTGGGGCACCTTCACGGTGGCGGTCACCATCCCGATTGCCATTCTGGTCGGCATATATCTCCGCTATCTGCGCCCCGGGCATATTGGCGAAGCCTCGGTGATCGGGGTAACCCTGGTGCTGTTGGGTGTGTTTGTCGGTCCAATGGTGCAAGAATCCTGGCTGGCTCCCTATTTTACCTTTAACCGCGCCCAGTTGTCTGTTATGCTGGCTGTATACGGCTTCGTAGCCGCCGCTCTGCCGGTCTGGCTGCTCTTGGCTCCCCGCGACTATCTGAGCACCTATATGAAAATTGGCACCATTTTGGCGCTGGCTGTCGGCATCCTGGTTGTTCAGCCGGAAATACACATGCCGGCCCTCACCCCCTTTATTAATGGCGGCGGGCCTATTATTCCCGGTCCGGTGTGGCCCTTCATGTTTATCACCATTGCCTGTGGTGCCATCTCCGGCTTCCACGCCTTGATCAGTACAGGCACTACGCCTAAAATGCTGACAAGCGAAGCAGAGATCAAAGCGGTAGGCTTTGGCGGCATGCTGGTAGAATCCTTTGTTGCCCTCATGGCGCTCATTGCCGCTACCAGTTTATTTCCCGCAGATTACTTTGCCATTAATACAGCGCCTGCCGTATTTGAAAAACTGGGCATGCAAATTAATGAATTATCCGCGCTTTCCCAAATGGTTGGAGAA
>JAEZQV010000029.1 GCA_023441125.1 Bacillota bacterium | reverse complement strand
ATGATGTTCATAATGCCGATACCGCCGACCAGCAGGGATATAGCCCCTATACAGCCGAGAAACAAGGTAATGGTACCTGTCGTTTCCGTCATCATCTGCATGATACTGGTTAAGTTGCGCACGGTAAAATCGTCTTCCTTATTGCCGCTGATTTTATGCCGCTGCCGTAATATTTCGGTAATCTGCGCCTGGGCCTGATCCATGCCTTCCAGCTTGCTGACCTGAATGCTGATGGAGTTGAGATAGGTAATCCCGAGCAGACGCTCCTGCGCGGTTGTCAGCGGGACCAGGACCATGTCGTCCTGGTCCTGGCCCATGGCCGACTGGCCTTTGCTGTCCAGGATGCCGACAACCTGATAGGGCGTGTTGTTGATGCGGATACTCTGCCCGGTGGGATTCATCTCGCCAAAGAGGCTTTCGGCTACAGTGGCACCCAGCACGGCCACCCGGTTGCGTGATTTGATATCCTGCTCGGAAACAAAACTGCCGCTGCCTACTGTCAGACTTTTAATGGCCATATATTCGGGCGTAATGCCGTAAACCGTGGTGGTCCAGTTTTGGTTGCCGGCAATAATCTGGTATTGCCGGTTTACGCTGGGCGCCACATAATCGATGCCCGGCACTGTCTTTTTAATATATTCCGCGTCTTCCGCCGACAAGGTGATGCTGCTGCCGGAGGCGGAGCGCACTCCCTGGGAAGAGGCCGCTCCCGGCGTGACAATCAGCATATTGCTGCCCAGACTGGCGATGGAGCTTTGCACCTTTTCCCTGACGCCCATTCCGATGGATACCATGGCAATAACGGCGCCCACGCCGATGATGATCCCCAGCATGGTCAAAATGGAGCGCAGCTTATTGGCCAGCAGAGCCCTGAGGGCAATGGCGATGCTTTCCTTAAACATTATTTAGCTCCTCCTTCTCCCCACTCCCGCTACATGGGCGGCGGCGGGCCGCTGTCTTTTTGCTTGGAGGAATTTTGCGTCGACTTGGTATAGGAAATAATTAATTTGTCATTATCCTCTAACCCGCTGAGAATTTCCACTTTGTCACTGCTGGTCAGGCCGACTTCAACCGGGACACTTTCACGCTTGCCGGTATCGCGCAGCACCATGACATACTGGCCGCTGCTGCTGGTTTTCAGCGCCGCCAAAGGAATCAAGAGAGCGTTGTCCTTCTCGGCGGTCTTAATATTGACGCGGGCTGTCATCTCCGTCTTAAGCAGATTTTCCGGATCTTCCACCGTCAGTGTCACATAATAATATACAACACTGCTGGAGGACGAAGAGGAGGATGACGATGTGGTGGAGGATGACGTGGACGAAGACGTACTGGTGGTACTCGTCGAAATCTCGCCGATATTGCTGACACTACCGTTAAACGTGCGGTTTTGATAAGCGTCTACCGTAAAGGTTGCCGGCTGATTCAATTTTATCTTGCCAATATCGGTTTCATCTACCTTTACTTTTACCTTCTTGCGGGAAACATCCCCGATCATCATGACCACCGTCGGGTCATTAACCCCGGCCGTCACCAGCGTGCCTACCGCCACCGGTTCTCCCAGAACAATACCAGCCATGGGTGAGACCAATACTGTTTTTTCCACATCGGATTTGGCTTCATTGTAGGTGGCTACAGCCGTCTGATAATTCAGCAGCGCGTCTTCCAGGTCAGAGTCAGACTTGGCCCCAATGGAATGCAGATACTGATACCGCTTATATTTGGCGGCGTAATTGTTCATGGCGTATTCAGCTTTATTCTTGGTGGATTCCAGGGACGTATCGTCTAAAATCGCCAGCACCTGGCCAGCCTGTACATGATCATTCTCCTTAACTTTAATCTCTTTGATCAGCGCGGTAACCTGCGAGGAGATATCGACGGCATCAACCGGCTTTACCGTCCCGGTCGCCGCTACACTCACGATAATTTTTCCCCGGGCGGCCGCGACAGTTTCCGGCCCGGCAACCGGATCGGCCTGTCTGGAGTGCTGATAATACCCGATCCCGCCGACAATCGCCACTAAAACCAGAATAGCGGCCGCCAGCAGTTTTTTATTTATTTTCTGCCACATAAATTGCTGCCTCCTAATCCATGCCCATGGCATTTTCTAATTTTGCCTTGTAAGTCACATAGTCGTATTGGGCGGTAATATAATTATTCTTTGCGGTCGTCAATGCCAGCTGGGCATCGATGACATCCAGCAGCACGCCTTCGCCCACCCGGTATTTAGCTGCGGCAATAGAATAATCTTCTTCGGCTTTATGTATCGCCAATTGGGTTGTCTCCAGCCGTTTCTCGGCTTCCTTCACGCCCAGATAATACTCCTTTACGGCTAATTCCACCGCGTCTTCCTGGGCGGCCAGCTCCAGCCGGGCCGTATCGACTTCACTCAGGGCCTGCTTGACTTTGGCCTTGGTAATGTGGCTGTCAAACAGATTCCAGCTGCTGGTCACGCCGACATAGACTTCATTATCTCCCTGGGGCAATACACTGCTGCTCCAGCCGGTCGCTGCCGTGAGCGAAACCGTTGGTTTCTTATCGGCCTTGGCCACTTCAACACTTTTACTGGCTGCGTCAATGGCCAGGCGGTATTTTTTCAGATCGGGCCGCTGCTCCCTGGCTAGAGCCACGCACTCCGCCATGCCCCGGCTTACAGGCACATACTGAAATTCATCCACAAACTCGACAGCTTCGGCGCTTTTCCAGCGAATCATGTTTTTAAAGGTGTTGATCGCCACTTCCTGCGAATTTTTAGCTTTTATCAGGGTCTGCTGGGCATCCGCCAGTTCCACTTCCGAGCGCAAAACGTCGGCCTTAGCTATATTACCTGCATTGTACTGGGCTTTAACGTCATTTAGATGCTGGATATAGTTGTCGACCGTTTCCTGATCGACTGCCTGCGTTTTGCTGGCTTCAACAACAGCATAATAAGCGGCCATGGTGTTTAGTTTTACATCCTGGCTGGTTTTTTGCAGAGTTAAGCCCGCCATCGACAGATCGGTTTTGGCAATCTCAATATTGCCTTCATTTTTTCCCCCGGTAAAGAGCGGCAATGACAAGGTAATCGTACTGGTACTGCTGTTGGCCGGATAATTGATCCGTTTTAGGTAAAAGGTATTGGCGGCAGCAATGGCTGGCCCCTGGCTGCCCCGGGTGCTTGCCAGCGCGTATTCGGCCTGTTTTTCACTGCTGATGGCCTTCTTAATATCCAGGTGGTTTGCCAACGCCAAATTTACAGCCTGGTCTACCGTGAGGGAAGCGGCAAACCCCGTCACAGTCTGCGCCAGTAAGCATAACCCTACCAGGCCGGAACCTCCCTGTTGTATGTACCGTTTCCACGAATTCATGCAAATCCCCCTTACATCATCTACTTCAGGCCTGCTCAGACTTGCCCTGCTGGTTATATACCAATATAGATAATAGTAACATGCTAATGTTACTATTTTGTTACAGCGAAAATGGGAGCTGACTTTTCAGGCCTGGCACACACCCCGGCAACCCGGCCACTGTCACGCGCCCCGGTTCTTTTCATTCCGGGTACTTCATATTACAATAACGGTATAAACAAATTGCTAAAGGAGACCGCCTTATGGCTAAAACTGTCTTAGTAGTTGACGATGAACTGCGCATGCGGAAACTGGTTGCCGATTTTCTGAGCCGCGATGGCTATCATATCCTGGAGGCTGCCAATGGTCAGGCGGCGCTAGAACTCATAGCCCGCGAAAAAGTGGATTTAGTCATCCTGGATATTATGATGCCGGTGCAGGACGGTCTGGCCGTATGCCGCGATCTCAGGCAAAATACGGCCATTCCCGTTATCATGCTGACTGCCCGGGGGGACGAAGCCGATCAGCTTCAGGCTTTTGCGCTGGGAGCCGACGAATATGTTGTCAAACCCTTTAGCCCCAAAGTGCTGACAGCGCGGGTAAATGCGCTGTTTCGCCGGCTGGAACAGAACAGGGAGGAAACGGTTGGCGCCGCCGGCCTTGTGATTGACCAGGCGGCCCGCAGGGTGTTTGTCAATGACCGGCAAATCGAATTGAGCCCGAAAGAATATGACCTCCTTAGCTATTTGACTGATAACGCGGGAACTGCGCTAAGCCGCCAGCAAATCCTGGATCAGGTCTGGACTTATGATTACTGTGGCGACTTAAGAACCGTCGACACACATATCACCAGGTTAAGAACCAAACTGGGTGAGACAAGCAGCCAGATCCAAACCATCCGGGGCTATGGCTATCGCTATGAGGACAAAAAATGACAACCTCCATTCGCACCAAACTGTTTCTCGTGTTAAGCGGCCTGGCCCTATTTTTTATTTTACTGTCCTCGCTGTTGATCGGTTTTGGTCTGGAGAAATTCTATATCAGCCAGAAACAGGCCAGTCTCATTGCCAGCAGCAGCCGAATCGCCGAACTGTATACTAATAATCCTGCTGAAATCTCGCTGGAGCTCGAACGGACTGCCAGTACACTGGGTGCGGCCATTCTGATTTTCGATCCCCAGGGTACCATTAAATACAACTCGTTCGGCCGCATGATAAATGACCAGCCGCCCGTTCCGGTCAATCCGCCAGATGTCCAAAGCCCAGCCACCAGTCGCTTCCGCGTGCCGCCCAACTCCCTGCAACTGGTGAAGAACAGCCGGGCCATTGACGACCAAACCGTTTTGGAAACGCAGTTTGACCAGTTATTAAAGATCGATTTTGTGGTGCTGGAGCGCCAGTTAGCCAATCACGATATCCTGATCATCCGGCAGCCTTTGGCGCCGGTTTCGGAAAGTGCCATTGTCACCACCCAGTTTTTAGCATTCACCGGGCTATTAACCCTCCTGGCCGGCTGCGGCTGGGCTTTCTTCTTTGCCAGGAAATTTGCCGCCCCGATTCGGGAACTTAACCGCATTGCCCTGGGAATGGCCCGGCTTGATTTTTCGCAAAAATGCACGGTAAACCGCAGCGATGAGCTGGGACAGCTTGGTCAAAGCATCAACCATTTATC
>JAEZQV010000249.1 GCA_023441125.1 Bacillota bacterium | reverse complement strand
TCCAGTTCCAGCATGGCCTGGTCGATCCCGATCTGATCAAGGGCATCCATACCGATAATCTCGGGGGTAATGATTTCATTCACGTTTTCCACGGCTTTCAGGACACCTTTGCCCTGGTAGCGGCTTTTATCGCCGTCGCGCAGTTCCACAGCTTCATAAGCGCCGGTCGAAGCACCGGAGGGAACGGCAGCGCGGCCCATCGTGCCGTCTTCCAACAGCACGTCGACTTCGATGGTGGGGTTACCGCGGGAATCCATAATTTCTCTGGCTAAAATATCAACGATAGTTGTGCACATGTGATTTGCCTCCCTATATATACTTGTTTTATTTCATTAACAGGCTTTTTCCGGTCATTTCCGCCGGCTGGTCAATGGCAGACAACGCCAGAATGGTAGGAGCAATATCGGCTAAGATACCTTCCCGCAGCTTGGCGCCCCGGTGCGCTTCCGACACCAGGATAAAGGGTACCCGGTTGGTGGTGTGGGCGGTAAACGGTTCGCCTGTTGCCGGGTCCCGCATGACTTCGGCGTTGCCGTGGTCGGCTGTAATCAGGGTAATGCCGCCCCGGTCGCGCAGGGCCTGAACAACCCGGCCGACACACGTGTCAACGGTTGTCACGGCATTAGTGGCCGCAGGCAGTATGCCGGTATGGCCCACCATATCGCCATTGGCATAATTGAGAATAATTAAATCATATTGGCCGGCCTGGATGGCTGCCACCACCTTATCGGTGACTTCCAGCGCACTCATTTCCGGCTGCAAATCATATGTAGCCACTTTGGGGGAAGGAATCAGCAGGCGGTCTTCGCCCGGGAAAGGATGCTCTTCCCCGCCGTTTAGGAAATAGGTGACATGTGCATATTTCTCGGTCTCGGCGATTCTGAGCTGCGTATAGCCGGCTTTGCTGAATACTTCGCCGATGGTATTGGCAGGATGCGTCGGCGGAAAAGCCACCGGCACCGCCAGGGATTCGTCATATTGGGTCATGCAGGCAAAATGGAGCGGGAAGCAGCCGTTCTTCCGGTCAAAGCCGTCAAACGCCGCGTCGGTAAGTACCCGCGTAAGCTGGCGGGCCCGGTCCGGACGGAAGTTAAAGAAAATGACGCCGTCGTTGGCTTTCATTCCCGGGTACCCGCTGGCAGTGACAATGGTCGGTTCAACAAATTCGTCGGTTTTACCCGCCTGATAGGAGGCTTCGACTGCCGCCAGCGCAGTGGGAGCCTGTTTGCCCTGGCAGTTAACCAGTGCTTCATACGCTTTACCGATGCGCTCCCAGCGCTTATCGCGGTCCATCGCATAATAGCGGCCGGCAACGGTGGCAATAGCGCCCACGCCAATCTCAGCAATCTTGCTCTCCAGCTCTTTGAGGTAGACCGGAGCGCTGGCCGGCGGCACATCCCGCCCGTCCAGGAAGGCGTGCACATAGACCTTGGTTAAGCCATGGCGACTGGCTAATGCAAGCAGGGCATACACATGGGTGATATGGCTGTGCACGCCGCCGTCAGACACTAGCCCCATGAGATGCAGCGCGCCGCCGGACGCTTTGGCTTGTTCACACACTTCCGCAAGCACGGGATTGGCGAAGAAATCGCCGTCACGGATGGATTTGCTGATCCGGGTAAGTTCCTGGTAGATAACCCGGCCGGCGCCAATATTTAAATGCCCCACTTCGGAATTGCCCATTTGCCCTTCCGGCAGGCCGACGGCCTCGCCGGAGCAAACCAGGGCGGTCGTGGGATAGAGTTCGGTCAACAGTTTGATATGCGGCGTGCCGGCCTGGGCAATAGCATTAAACTCGTCGTCATCGCGGCCGATACCCCAGCCGTCCATAATAATCAGTGCAATGGGAGAAGAAAGTTTTGCCACGTGTATTCTCCTTACTTAAATAATACTAATTTGCTGAAAGTAGGAGCTTCCAAACTGGCGCCGCCGACTAATGCGCCGTCAATGTCCGGTTTGGCCATCAGTTCGGTGACATTATCCGGTTTGACGCTGCCGCCGTATTGAATACGGACACGGTCGGCAGCCGCCTCGCCAAACATGCCGGCAATCGTCCGGCGAATGAAGGCGCAGACGGCATTGGCGTCCTCGGCGGAAGCGGTACGGCCGGTGCCGATGGCCCAAACCGGTTCATAAGCAATAATGAGACCGGCTACCTGCGCGGCCGTCAGGCCGTCAAGGCCGCCTTGCACCTGTACACCAACGACTTGCTCGGTTGCATTGGCTTCGCGTTCGGCCAGCGTCTCGCCGACGCATACAATCGGCACCAACCCGGCGGTCAGAGCCGCTTTGGTTTTCTTATTCACGGTTGCATCGGTTTCGGCAAAATACTGCCGGCGCTCCGAATGACCGATAATGACATGCGTGCAGCCGGTATCTTTGAGCATACCCGGGGCAATTTCCCCGGTAAAGGCGCCTTTTTCTTCCCAGTGCATGTTCTGGGCGCCAAGACCGATATTGGTCCCCGCTACCGCCGCCGCCACCGCTGCCAAAGCCGTAAACGGCGGGCAGACAACAATCTCCACGTCGCTAACTGCCTTGGTCAGAGCGTTCAGCTCCTGCACAAGTTTCACGCCCTCCCCGGCGGTCTTATGCATTTTCCAGTTACCGGCAATTACGGGCTTGCGCATAGTCTTCACTCCTCGCTATTATTTATCCGCCAGGGCGGCAATGCCCGGCAGTTCCTTGCCTTCTAAAAATTCCAGCGACGCGCCGCCGCCGGTTGAAATATGCGTAATCTGGCCGGCCAGGTTGAGTTTTTCCAGGGCAGCCACCGAATCGCCGCCACCGACAATGCTCTTGGCGCCCGAAGCAGCCACGGCCTTGGCCACGGCTTCGGTGCCTACGGCAAAGGCGTCAAATTCAAATACGCCCATGGGGCCGTTCCATACTACCGTTTTCGCCGTCTGCAGGGCCTCGGCAAACTGCGCCGCCGTAGCCGGACCGATATCCAGCGCCATCCACTCGGCCGGAATCTGATCGGCGGCCACGGTCTTCCGGTCGGCATCGGCGGCAAATTTGTCGGCCACAACGACATCGGTCGGCAAGAGCAGGGTAACGCCTTTGGTTTTGGCGGCGGCCATAAGTTCTTTGGCTAATGCCAGTTTATCGGTTTCCACCAGCGACTTGCCGGTCTGATACCCCTGTGCCGCCAGGAAGGTATTGGCCATACCGCCACCAATGATGAGCGTGTCGACTTTATTTAAGAGATTTTCAATAACCCCGATTTTGTCGGAAACCTTCGCGCCGCCGATGATGGCCACAAACGGCCGGACCGGATTGGCAACCGCCTGGCCCAAAAACAGCAGTTCCTTGTCCATAAGGAAACCGGATACGGCCGGTATGTACTTGGTTATGCCGTGCACCGACGCATGCGCCCGGTGGGACACGCCGAAAGCGTCATTGACCAGGATTTCGGCCAGTTCGGCCAGTTGTTTGGCAAAGTCGGGATCATTCTTTTCCTCTTCGCCATGAAAGCGGAGATTTTCCAGCAGCAGGATCTGGCCGGGCTGCAGCGCAGCCGCCATTTTCCGGGCTTCCGGCCCGACGCAGTCCGGCGCGAACAGCACCTCACGGCCGAACATAAGCTGCGACAATTTTTCCGCCACCGGTTTCAATGAAAATTCAGGCGCCACTTTGCCTTTGGGACGGCCCAGATGGCTGGTAAGAATCACGGCCGCATTTTTGGAGAGCAAAAACTCCAGCGTGGGCAAAGTAGCCCGGATGCGGGTATCGTCGGTAATGTGGCCGGCTTTATCCATGGGTACGTTATAATCCACGCGGACCAGAACTTTTTTATTATTAACCCAGATATCGTTCAAGCTCTTTTTATTCATAGTATTCCTCCTACCTAAGCATTAGGAAACGTGAAGCAATCCCAAAACTTGAGATTGCTTCACCGTCAAATTCTTACAGGCCTTTACCGATTACGAAGCTGATCAGGTCGACTACGCGGTTGGAATAACCCCACTCGTTGTCATACCAGGATACCACTTTGACCAGATTGTCGCCCACCATCATGGTTGACGGACCGTCAACGATGGAGGAATGGGCATTGCCGTTGTAGTCTTTGGAAACCAGTTCTTCTTCTGAGAAGTCCAGGATGCCTTTAAGTTCGCCATTGGCGGCTTCTTTCAGAGCGGCGTTGACGGCTTCCACGGTAGCCGGTTTTTCCAGTTGGGCTACCAGATCGGTAATGGATACGTTCGGCGTCGGCACCCGCAGGGAAAAACCGTTCAGTTTGCCTTTGAGTTCAGGCAGTACCAGCGCGACGGCTTTGGCGGCGCCGGTGGTCGTCGGAATGATGGACATCGCGGCGGCGCGGGCGCGGCGGAGGTCCTTATGCGGCAGGTCCAGGATGTTCTGGTCGTTGGTGTAAGCGTGAACAGTAGTCATTAAGCCGGATTTAATACCGAACTTTTCATGCAGTACCTTGGCGAACGGCGCCAGGCAATTGGTGGTGCAGGAGGCATTGGAGATGACATGGTGGTTGGCCGGATCATATTTGTCCTGGTTTACTCCCATAACAATGGTAACATCTTCGTTTTTAGCCGGAGCTGAAATAATTACTTTCTTAGCGCCGGCTTTGATATGGGCCATGGCCTTGTCTTTTTCGGTAAAGCGGCCTGTCGATTCAACAACAATGTCCACACCCATGTCTTTCCAGGGCAGGCTGGCCGGATCTTTTTCCGCCAGCACTTTTACCAGTTTGCCGTTGACCTGGATACCGCCGTCAACTGCTTTTACTTCGGCATTCATGGTGCCATGGACTGAATCATATTTTAAAAGATGAGCAAGTGTTTTGGCATCGGTCAGGTCGTTTACAGCCACAATTTCGAACTGGGGATTGTTAACAGCCACCCGGAACACATTGCGGCCGATGCGGCCAAAACCGTTAATACCAACTTTAATTGTCATAATAGAATTCCTCCTAAATATTAATTTATAAGTAACTGAATAGCCTTAGCCGCCGCTTCGTCGGTGACAAGCACATCCTGTCGGCCGGTGCCGGCAACCGCCAAAATCGCTTTGGCTTTGTCGCTGCCGCCGGCCACGGCAATTACTGTGCCGATCCCGGCTAAGTCATCCAGTCGCAAACCGATACTGCTGGTGACATACACCACTTCTCCCGGCAAGGCGCAATACTGCCCCAAGGCCTCGCCTACCGCCCCGCGGCGCTCAATTTCGGCAATCGTCGCCGCGGGCAAACCCCGTCTGCCCGCCATTTCCACGGCCTCACCAATGCCGTGGACCAAAATGTTGGCCTGCTTAATGACCTCAGCCACGGCCCGCAAATTGCCGTCGCCGGTCAATATGGCCTCAAGCGTGTCTTCACTCACGCCGTCCGGGATATGCAGCAGGCGGTAGCGGCCGCCAAGCCTGCCGGCCATAACGGCGGCGATGGTATTGGCCTGGTATTCAACAACCTCGCCCAGACCGCCGCGTGCCGGCACTACCGTGGTAGACGGCATACTGAAGTTTACGGCTTCGGCCACCTTGGCCATGGTGGAGCCGCCGCTCACGGC